>JANNRD010000187.1:0-16276 GCA_031401095.1 Acidobacteriota bacterium | reverse complement strand
GTCTCCTTGATGTTCGGCTCCTGCATGCAGACGACATCCCCGAACTTTTCGTAGCGGACTGCTCGTTCGGTCATGAGCTCATCAAGAAGAGTGCGACTCTGCGCTCGGACATCCTCATCGAGACGGTTTGTCAGTTGTTCGAAAAGCCCGGCACTACCCCACAGCAACCGCGCGTCGAGCAGCGCGGTCCGAGAGATAACGTCGTCCTTGGTAATGTCTATACATTGACGCATCGACCGCAAACTGTGTCCGACCGTGAAGCCAACATCCCAGAGTAGGTAGAGGATCGTTTGACTGAGTTCCTGCGCCAGAACCTCATCGCGACGGTTGCGATGCAGGAACAGAAGATCAATGTCTGAGTACGGCGCCAGTTCCTGACGGCCATACCCACCAAGCGCGATGATTGAAAGCTGCTCGCCACTTCCCAGGGTGGTTCGCTCCGATGTCGTCTTCAAAGATGCGGCTTCCGCGATCCGCTGAATCAGCAGATCAACGATCAAACTGCGCGCTTGTACGATCTGCGTGCCCCCAATCCCGAACCGATGCCGCAGGTGCAATCGCTGCGTCTCGATCTTGAGGAACTTCCGCAGCGCGGTAATGCGCTCTTCGCCGCCTTGCTGCGCTTCTATTCGCCGCAGCTTCTCATCGGCGTGCTTTTCGATTGTCGCGAGGTCGATTTGCATCTCAATGCTTTCACCAAGCTGAGAGCAAGTAAGATGCCAAACCCGAAGCAGGTTTATCGGCAACGCCCCAAACCCATTTGTCTTAAACACTTTTAGTCGTGCCAACTTTTCGCATTTGATGCCACCCTCGATGGCGATACCGACAAAATTGTCACATAGAAGGGCGTGAATGACGGAAATGTAGGCGTGCGCTCGGCGAGGTGCATCTCGGCAACCTTGCCGGTGTGGTTACCCAAGGCCAGCTAGCCGGACGGTTCTGTCGCTCCAGGAGGGGAAAAGTATAATGTTGTCGGATGGCTTTTCGACTGAAGGAAAGGAGGGAAGAAGAGAACGACAGGGACCCGGGACGACAGGGAAAGCCCGTGCATCGTCCCTGCAGTCCGTCTGGTCCCTGTCTCGCAGGCTCAGACAGGGAGGCGTTTATTGGTAGGAAACAGACTCTTGTGTCGTCGCGTTGCGAATCGGGTCGTAAGTGTAGCCAGGTGCGACGACCCTCGTTACGACAAAAACAAAACTGCCATTGCTCTGCGCACTCTTCGAAGTGAAAACGACACGGCCCTTGGCGTCGGTCACCCCTGAAACAGTCTCCGAAGTGACGCCCGACCAGGTTCCAGTGACAACCGCTCGTGGATGCCGCCCCTGTTCACTGTCGTAGATTGTCACTATCGATTGAGCTGCTTTTCCAGACCCACCCGCAAGACGAGCCGGTCTCAGACTGACGGAAATGTCGGCGACATAAAGAACGGGGCCCGGAATCGGTGGCGCGTTGACTTCAATGACAACAGAGCTGCTTCTCTGCGCACCCGCGTTGTCTGTGACGGTCAGTAAAGCGGTGTATCTTCCCGCGACCGCGTACGTCAGTGTCGGATTAGCCTCATTGGATGTGGCCCCGTTCCCAAAGCTCCACTGGTATGCGGCAATCGTGCCGTCAACATCAGCAGAACCGCCGCTTGAGAACCGAACATTCAGCGGCGCCACACCGCGCTGCGGAGTGGCCAGGGCGCCTGCCGTCGGAGGTTGGTTGAGTGGCGGTCCAACGACAATCGTGACACTCTCCCTCGCACTCAATCCATCCTTGTCGGTGACAGTCAGCGTCGCTGTGTAAGTCCCCTCGCGACTGTAGGTGTAGCCCGGATTGGGCGCCGTCGAGGTCGAGCCATCGCCAAGCGTCCATTGATAATCGGTGATCGCACCGTCGGGATCACTCGAACCTGAACTCGAGAACGCAACGGCGAGGGGAGCGTTCCCCATCGTTGGATTTGCGGATGCCCGCGCCATTGGTGGCTTCGACGACGACGCGATGACTGTCCCGATGAGCAGGTATTGACCCAAACTGTCGTAGTCGGTGTAGCCAGTGACCGCATCATCCAGGCCCACACCTTCAACGCGCAGGTAGTAAGTGCCGGCATCAACCGTGGCTGAAAGCGAGGTCCCAAGCATCGCGGAGTTGCTCGTCGAAATCACCCTTCCCGAGGCGTCCAGGAGGGAAGCCGCGACATCCAGATTCGCACTGACATTTGCCACAGAGACGTTGAGTCTGATGGTCCCCGCCCCGGTGCTGAACGCAAAGACATCGATATCGGTACTCCGTTCAATGACACCGGCTGCGAGCAACTCAGTCCCAGAAAGCCTGGTCGCGGATCCCGGCTGGTCGCCGTGATCATCGCCAAGGAACCTGAGGCCGTTGCTCTGCATGATGCTGAGGTCGTCCTCGGTGTTATTGGCCTGACTGTAGTCGCCCTTGCTCCACTGGGTGATCTCCCGGTTGTAGCTCATGCCCATGATCGGCGCCCAGGAGCCGTGGCCGGCGTAGTAGGCGGCACCGTTGGTTTGACCGTCGTGAAAGAGGCCCAGGGCATGTCCGGTCTCGTGGCTCACCGCCTCGGCCGTGTATTTCTCGTTTCCATTCGCAAGCTGCTCCTCAAACACAAAGCAAGGCGTCTCGGAATTCCAGCCAAATGAGCCTATATACGAAGCGCCCCCAGCCATCTGGCCATACCAGTCCTGGCTGCTTCCGCCAATGACTATCCGAGTCCCAAACACTGCGTCGGTTGGAGAATCTTTGCTCAGCGCGCCGGGAGCGGGTGGTTCCGTAGTCACATCAACATCGAAAGGCGCGAAGTCTTCGACGACCCGCAGCCAGATATTCTGAATGCGCTGGAGCTCCGTGGGGCTGAAGCCCGTGGGGTTACCGTCGATATCAAATGGTGGAGTGATGATCGTCTCGCGACCGGCCAACTGGTTCCAGAGTGTCCCGGCAGTTTCGTGACCATCGAAGTCAAGAAATATTACCTTCGATGATCCCGGGCGGCTGTGCAAAGCGAAAGTCTGATCAACCGGCGCCGGACCCGCAATCGACTTCAGCGGAACGCCCGACACGTCGGGAGCCTCGCCCGGGACGGAACCAAACTCGCAAACGTGGTACAAGCGACCGCTGCCATCGGTCCAGACATCCGGGTCATTCCGGAGGATTCCCTCCAGATTCTCTAAGGACTTCCCGTACCACACCGCTACCTCGCCTATTCGGTCACCGATGGCATCGATGGCGGCCGTACCTCGCGCGGGCCGCTCGAGACGCAGACGCGGGAAGACCCGGTCAGCCCGGCTGCGATCCTGGCCAAGTACGCCCACTCCAGAAAGATAAGGGCTTACCGTACTCAGTAAAGCCACAAAGATCGTCAAAAAGACCTTCTTAGGCTTTGATGGGGGCAAGAAAACCAAGACCAAGACCTCTCGTGTACCGTGTGGAAATTGGGGAAACTCTAACCTGCGGATGAGAGACTAGCGCCTCAAGTCCAGACAAGACGGGGAATTGCTGCCGGACCATCCCGAAACCGAGCAAATACTACCGGATCTGTCGATTGCCAACCATCCGGTAGGGTACTGAGGGAGGCGGTTATCTTTACGTAGATTGGGTGTTATTTTTACGTAGAAGGAATCAAAACGGGGGTGCCAATGGGTAAAGTGCAGGTGGCTGTTATATTTAGCGCATTTGCGTCCTGGCTAGAGGTTTACTTTTTGCTGGGAACGGCTTTTACGAAGGAAGTCCTCCAGGTGTGCAGAAGTTGTCGCATGAGCTCGGCCTCTTCCTTCTGCTCGTGTGCGCCAAGTACACTAATATAACGACTTAGCAGCTCGCGGATGTTCTTCTCGTCGGCCCCCGCGGTGACTTGTTCGAGATGCACCTCTGCACCCTTCGCAAGGCGTCTCGTGAGCGCCGCTTCATCAAGTCCCATGGCCTCGCTGAGCCGGAGGTAAACCACCCCACCAGTCATGCCCGAGCAGAGCCAGGGACCGGGATCGCCCAGTACCATCCCCCGTCCGCTCGTCATGTACTCAAAGCCGAAGCCCTTGATATTCGCTCTCGAGGCGATACACCCGAGATCATCGCGCAAGGATTCGCGCAGCCGACCCGCGATGATCAGGTCCGCCCCGGACAACCGGATTCCCGCCCGCGAGTCGGCATCGCCCTGGACGATCAGTGTCCCTCCCTGCGCGCCATAACCAAAGCACTTCCCGACCGCACCATCGACGCGAAGACCGTCGTGGTTCATACCCATGAGGATCGCAATGGTTCCCCCGCAACTGCTCTTGGCCGCTCCATCCTGGACCCCGCCCTCGACGCATATGTCCACGCCTTCGGAATTGAACGCACCGAGACCATTTCCGGAGATCGAGCCCTCCGTGAAATTGAGTATCGCGCGCTTGAAATGAGCGGGTAGGGCACCCTTGGCCTTCACCCGCGCGAGTTTCCCTGAGAGGTGTGTGCCCAGAGAACGATCCACGGATGACACCTTGTCGTCCTCGAAGATCGCGATCGATTTGCCTTTCTCGATCAACTGATAAATCTCATCGGAAACGATCTTCGTCAGTGATGTGCGTGGTCTGTAGGCCCGTCCGATGTGATCATCCCGCATCTCCTCGGGCTCGAATGACTCCTCGAGCTCGACACCCTTGAGCAGGTAACCAAGATCGATCAAATCCAGGCACCGCGCCTGCTTCATGAGGTCTGATCGCCCAACCAGATCCTGCGTCCGCGTGAACCCGAGCCGCATTGTCAGCATGCCGACTTCATTGATGACGTGGGTAAAGAAGGTGACCAGGCCATCGACCGATTTCTCGTAGTCGCGCGGGTGGTACTTCTTGACGCCCATCGCATGCGCTGCCTCGCTTGAGGGAATGTGCGCCGTAATACCAACGTGACAAGTGCCGGTGTTGCATTCGCGGCAACTCGTACATCCGACCGCCGCCATGGCCATCGTCCCAAACCCGACTCGATTTGCGCCAAGCATGATGAGCTTGATGACATCATGCCCCGCCTTGATGCCACCGTCGGCCCAAATTTCGACCCGGTCGCGCAGCCCCGCTTTGAGCAACGCCCGGTGAGCTTCCTTGACGCCGAGTTCGACCGGCATCCCGACGTGGCGAAGCGCATGTTTCCGCGCGGCACCGGTCCCGCCATCGTAGCCGCTGATCGCGATGATGTCCGCGTGGGCCTTTGCGATCCCCGTCGCGATCGGGCCGATGAAGGGAACGGCGGGAATCTTGACCGAGACTTTGGCGTGCGGATTTGCCGTCTTCAGTTCCTCGATCACCTGCGCAAGGTCCTCGATCGAGTAAATGTCGTGGTTGTTCGACGGCGAGATAAGGTCAATCCCGCGTGGCGTGTGACGCGTCTCGGCGATCAACTCGGTCACCTTGAAGCCGGGAAGAAGACCGCCTTCCCCTGGCTTCGCTCCCTGCCCGATCTTGATCTCGATGAAGTCCGCGCTATTGAGCAGATGAATGTTGACGCCAAATCGTGCTGATGCCACCTGCTGGCCCCGGTACTCCTTGTACCGACCCATCATATCCGGAATCTCGCCGCCCTCGCCGTTCATGGCGATGAGCTTCAGCCTCCTGGCACCTTCCGCGTAGGCGCGAAAGGTCGTCTCACCCTGCGAGCCAAAGGACATGGCGGCAAAGAAGATCGGCGCTGAGTGATTGCCAATCTTCGTGTCCGCGAGATTGCGCGTGACGATCGCACGCTCCTGAAGATCGAGGAGATGCCGCAGCGCGACCGGCTGGTTTGTCTCTATTTCTGCAAGCTTGTGGATGAAGTTTTCGTACCGTTCCTCCTTGCGCGCGACTTTGCCGGCGGCGCTCCAGACATACGGCTGGCGCCGATACTCTCGCATGAGGCCTGAAGTGCCGGTCAATTTGACGGGAGGTTTGTCGGCGAGGGCCCGCCGACCCTGGAGCCGGGCGCGCATCTCCAGGTCGAGCTTGGCGAGTGTCAATCCAGCCTTCTCCGAGCCACAGTAGTTCTTGATTCCGAAGATGTCAGCGATATCCGGACCCAGTCCGATGGAGGCAAAGAGCCGCCCGTAACCGTCGACTTCGTGAATCCCCATGGTCGACATGACCTTCTCAATTCCCGTATGTTGAAGGGCAAAGCAATTGCGCAGAGCCTTCGTTGCATCTTCACTTCCCGCTGCATCTCGGAGCGCGACCTCGTACATCGCGTACGGATTAACCGCGTCTGCGCCACAGCCCAGCGCGCAGCAGATGTCGTGGAGGTTACGAAGCTGACCTGACTGAAGGATAATGCTGCACTGCCGGCGCAGACTTTCCGTGCCACTTGCCGGTTCGCTGTCGACCCCTGTGCGGCTGGTGATCTCGGTGGTGATCGTGCACGTCGAAACCGTCAGGTCGATCTGGGCGTTGAGGGCCTGGTCGACCGCCGCCAGCGCAAGATGCGCATCGATAAACAGTTCGCGCTCGGCAAAAGCTCGAGAATCATCGAGGATCAGCAGCGTCACACCCGATGCGACCGCCTCGCGCGCCTCACGCCGGATTCGATCGAGCGCTTCAGAGAGCGTCTCTTCCTCGTCGTAGACAATCTCAATTGTCCGCGCGAGAAGACCGGTCGGCATCGAATCGACAACCCCCTCAGCGTGCCCGTCAGTTGCCTGAATGCGGCCGTGGAGCGAGCGCTGCAACGATGCTTCGACTGAAAAAGGATTGGAGCGCACACCCTCAAGGCTCTCGGTGAATGACCTCGCAAGGTCATCGATCAGACAACTCCCGAATTCGGCCGCGACGGCCCTGTGAGCAGAGGTCACCGCCTCTCGCTCGACTGCGGATCCACCCAGCAGAATCGGCGATAAGAGCTCGATCTGCTGAGTTCGCGAACCGCCAGGCGCGAGAGTCGGGCGTCGCCCAAGAAAAACGCGTAGCGAAAAGTGATCCCCCTCGCGGACGCGGTCGATCGAAGGGTTCGTGACAACCGCGACACGTTCGTGAAAGTAGTCGGAGAGATTGCGCCGCACCTTCGAAAAGACAGCCAGCGGGCCGTCATAGCCGAGGCCGCTGAGAGCATCCTTGCCGGCGACTGCCGACATGAGATTGTCGACCTCTTCCTTTGTCCACCCCATCGCCGTCAGCGCGTCTGTCGAAGCCAACGTCCGCTCAATTCGGACCGCGCGTTGTTGTTCCTCGTCCTCGTAGGCAACCGCGTCCTCAGGCGATTCGTTGAGGATGGTGAGGTCCTTGTCTGCGCGCTCATCTGTGCCCAAATCGAAGTTGAAGATGCCGGATCCGACGATCACCTCGTTGAGGCTGCGAAAATCAAAGTGGCGGGCGGCGAGCTGGAAAATCCGTCCCTGGAGTTCCTGATGCTCAAACACTTCGACCCCGTGGTTGCGATGGAGGAGGAGCCCCATCTTCTCGCCCGGTGCGAGCGGACGCGGGTCGCACGCCATCGCTTCGAGCGGCACGACCCCCTTCTCGGAAGAAGCGAAATACTCTTTGTCGGTCATTCCGAACCAGAGAGGTCTCAGCCCGAGCGCATCACAACTAAAGACAATCTCGTCACCTTCCCGGGCGATGATCGCAACCGGACCCTGCGCCAGCGACCCAAAGGCGCGCCGGAAGTAACGGTGAAACGCCTTCATCGGTGAATCGAAATTCTCGGTCTCGGACCAGACCGGCGGAAAGAGAATCTCGAGAGTCTCCATGAGCGAGAGATCGTAGAGAAACATCATGCTCTCGACGACACGATCGAGAATCTGTGAATCACTGGCCTGCGCGGGGAGTTGAAATCCAAGCGCAATCGCCTCACGCGTCAGTCGATCGATCGAGTTGATCTCTCCGTTGTGTCCGAGCGTCGAAAACATCTGAGCTTTCTCTGCAGCGGAGTTGGTGTTTGTCGAATAGCGACCGTGGCCGAGCGTGATTGCGGATTTGAAATCAGGACGCGAGAGCTCCGGCAGATAACGCCGCAGCGCCTCTGCATCACCGCGAATCTTGTAGACAGCGCTCGTCTTGCTGAAGCTGGCAACGTGGAGAGGCAATTCACGCTCGAGTGCAAGATGCGTCTGGAAGGAGTCCTGGTTCTCAACTCGACGCGCACCTCGCGGCATCATTGCCACCTGCCAGAACTCCGGCTCACCGGCCCGGCCGAGCGGTCCAAGCGCCTCGCGTCGGGTCTGAGCCTTCGCTTCGAGGACAATCTCCAGTCCACCGGCCTCGATGATCTCTATCGCGCGTTGCTTGATCTCGATGTGGCGGGCCCGCTCGGAGGCAGGCAGGAGGATATGCGCCACCGTGAAATAAGGATGCGTCACAACGGAACCAGTCAGACCGCGCTCTTCGATGCGGCGCGTCCAGATCTCGCGCGGAATATCGGTCTGGATGCCGGCGCCGTCACCTTCGCCACCGATCTCACCGGTGCGATGACCCATCTTTGTCAGCGCTTCGAGGGTGCGCTTGACGTTGCCGTGCGATGCCCGCCCGTCACGCTTGACGTTCGCGACGATGGCACACGCACCGTGCTCCTGTTCGAGACCGAGTCTTTCAAGAAGTGTCATTTGGCTCATCTGAAAATCAAAAGCCCCAGCGATTTGCTCTTCGCTGGGGCTTCAGTTGCTGCAATTGATCTAGTGCTTCAACTCTTGCCACCAGCGGTCACGCTGCGCTTCAACGTGTTGGACGGTACCAGGACGATAGTCGAGGTAGAAATCATTAGTTTGTCTGCACTGCGAGAGAGCATTGAATCCTTCGACTCTCGGCCGAAATCGGGACACTTCCAGGCGCGCCAGAGTCGCCGCGTTTGACGCCCGCAACTCCACCACCAAAGCTGGCACGATACGCGGACAACTGATTCTTGTCCAATGACAAGAATTTATCAAGTGATAAAGGTGCCAATCTGTCATTCAGGCTCAGAGCGCAGAGCTGCGGTGCCACCACAGAGAATTCGACTTTCGTGTCAGACCCTCGTGTAATCCGCTTTTCGTTTGGCGGGGACGAATCCCTCGTCAATGATCACCTGACGAAGCATTTCTTCGGTGGCCTTATGATTGGCGCCGGCCTTCGAGATGACATTTTCTTCGATCATCGTTGAACCGATATCATTGGCTCCGCAGTGGAGCCCTCGTCGCCCATCCTTGAGGCCGACCGTCAACCATGAAACCTGGAGGTTGCGGATGTTGTGCAGATAAAGACGCGAAAGAGAAAGCCAACGAAGGTACTCCTCGCCCGGTAGCCGGTTCGGAACAATCCTCCCAAGCGGCGTATTGTCCGGCTGAAAGGTCCACGGAATAAACGAAATAAACCCTCCAGTCCGCTCCTGCAGTGCGCGCAGCATCTCGAGGTGCTGAACCCGCTGCAGAAGGGTCTCACCATACCCGATCATCATCGTCGCCGTTGTCGGAATTCCAAGGCCGTGCGCGACTTCCATGACATCAAGCCACTCCTGGCCACTACACTCGGTCCGTCGTTTCCGCCGTATTTCGTCAACCAGGATCTCACCGCCACCACCAGGAAGACTATCAAGCCCAGCCTCTTTGAGCTCTCTCAAGACCTGCTCATAGCTCAGTCCAGTCACCTTCGAGAGCCCGTAAATCTCAGTCGGTGAGAAGCAGTGCAGATGAATCCCATACCGAGTCTTCAGTTCGTGGAGGAGTCCTGTGTAATATTCGAGCGGAAGATCAGGATGAAGCCCCCCCTGCATGAGAACGCCACTGCCCCCGATCTCGATCATCTCCTCGACCTTGCGGAAGATCTCCTCGTAGCTCAAGACATACCCGTCCGGATGACCCGGCTTCCGATAGAACGCGCAAAAATTGCAGACTGAAAAGCAAATGTTGGTGTAGTTGATATTCCGATCGACGACGTAGGTCACAACTCCCTCCGGATGAAGGTCTGCCCGGAGAGAGTCGGCGAGTCCAGTCAGGTCCTGGGTTGGGGTCTCGCTCATGACCTCGAGCCATTCGTCGGGTTTGAGCTGATCGCGTCGCGCAACGCGATCAAGAAGGTCCGCAACCTGTGATGTAGTGGTCGAGATCATCGGTCAATTGCTGCCAAACAGGCCGACCCGCGGGCGTCGACCGGCTTTATCGAAGACTACTGGTCTGCGCGGCGTTAGTCGACGCGCGGAGAGATTATCAGCTATCGTTCGGGAACTATCAACCTGCGGCCATTTGGTATAATGTGCCTCCTTTGATTCAGCACAATGCCATTAAAACGAAGGAGCCGTTGCATGAAGCCAGCACGACTAATTGAATTCATGAACCGTATGGACAAGGACGCAGTCGCGGTCCTGTTCAGCGCGCCTGAGATCTTGCGCAACGGGGATAATCATTTCGAGTTCAGACAGGACACCGATTTCTTCTTTCTGACACAACTTGACGAACCGGGGGCGGTTGCGATCCTGCGGCCATCTCATCCTGAGCACAAGTATGTCCTTTTTGTTCGTCCGCGGAAACGCGACGAGGAGATATGGACGGGGGTGCGGACCGGTGTCGAGGGGGCCGTCGAGCGCTTTGGCGCCGATGCGGCATTTGAGATCGGGAGCCTCGAGGAGGAGTTGCCAAAGCTTCTCGAAGGCCATCCGACGCTCTACTACCGGCTCGGGCACCGCGCAGTCAACGACCAGCGCATCGTCGCAACGATCGATCGTCTCAAGGGGCAGATCCGCACCGGGATGGAGTGGCCCGTAGCGATCATCGATCCGGGAACGATCCTCGATGAGATGCGGCTTAGGAAAGACGACGCGGATTTGGCAAATCTCCGCGAGGCGACGCGAATCAGTGCCGAAGGCCACCTCGCCGCCATGCGGGCTTGCAGACCCGGAATGCACGAGTACGAGCTTGAGGCCGTCGTTGAATACGTCTTTCACAAGCTCGGAGCTCAATCACCCGGCTATTGCTCGATTGTTGGCTCAGGCTTCAACACGACGATTCTCCACTACAACACCAATCGCGCAAAGATTAACGACGGCGACATGGTGCTGATCGATGCTGGTGCCGAGTACAACATCTTTACTGGCGACATCACGCGCACCTTTCCGGCCAATGGGAAATTCACTCGGCCGCAACAAGCAGTCTATGAAGTGGTGCTCACCGCGCAGAAGGAAGTGATCAGCATGGTCAAACCCGGGGTCGGGTTCATGGCATTGCACGAGCGGGCCGTCGAACTGATCAGCGATGGCTTGATTGAGCTCGGTCTGCTCTCCGGAACGCGCAGCGAAGTCATCGAAAAGGGCGAGTACCGAAAGTTTTTCATGCATCGCACCGGGCACTGGCTGGGGATGGATGTCCACGATGCCGGTCGGTATCGGGTCGGTGACGAATGGCGGAAACTTGAACCTGGAATGGTCTTCACTGTTGAGCCAGGGATCTACATCGCCCAGGATTCTGAAGGTGTTCCCGACGAATTCTTCAATATCGGTGTTCGCATTGAAGACGATATTCTGGTGACGGCGGACGGGTTCGAGATTCTCACCGCGGGCGCGCCAAAAGAGGTCAACGACATCGAGACGACCATGAAGCAAAAGTTCCAGGTTGCGTTCTAGTAAACCAGCTCAATATCCCACAAAGGAGGAACAACCACAGAGTCACTGAGACACAGAGAAAGCACAGAGAGGAACAAGAGGGGTTGTAGAACGCCCATTCGACTTCCTGTTTCTTCTCTGTGCTTTCTCTGTGACTCTGTGACTGTGTGGTTGTTCCTCACCTACGAAGAATCGCGCGATTGAAAGCCTTCGAATCACGGTGTAGAATTCCTCATTGAGAGAATGGAACTTTCGTCCACGATCGCTCTTCAGCAGTAAGGCCCAGGAGAGGAGCAGTGATGAGGGAGAGTTCTGGGAGGAAATGAGGGGGAGGAGATATGGAAACAAGAGTCGATGATCTGTTAATTGAGCCACAGCCGGTGAGTCGACCCAATCGATTTGTGAGGGTTGCCGCCGGTGTCGCGATTTTGATGTTGGCGGCGCTGGCTGGGTCGGTTATGACCGCCAGGGGGTGGTCGCCATTCAAGGGCGGCGACGATGGCAAGGTGCCCGTCTATCTTGCGGCTGAGCAGAGGGTCACCCAGCAACTTAGTCTCAATACCGGGTTCTCCGCCGTCGCCAAGGCGGTCACGCCGGCGGTCGTGACGATCAAGACCGAGAGTCGCGCAAGGGCGCAGCGCGGGCCATCCTTCGTCGATCCGTTTCGAGATTTCTTTGGACAGCCGGATCAGGACGATGAACTGACTCCGCGTCGCCGCTCGACGCCGCAGCCCCAAATGCCGCAGTCGCCGCAATCGCGAGGCCGATTGCAGCCGAGTGGTGTCGGCTCGGGAGTGATCGTCAGTCCCGATGGCTATATCCTCACGAATAACCACGTCGTTGAGGACGCGGAGAAGGTGATCGTCGAGTTGAATGATCGGCGGAGCTTCACTGCGAAGGTGGTAGGGACTGACGCGCCGAGTGATGTCGCAGTGCTCAAGATAGATGCCACTGGACTTCCGACGCTGCCTTTCGGAGACTCGAGTCAGGTTGAGGTCGGGGACGTCGTCCTCGCAGTCGGCAACCCACTCAATGTCGGACAGACCGTGACCATGGGTATCATCAGTGCGAAGAGCCGTTCGACGGGTATTGGGGGGGGAGGGAGCTATGAGGACTTCCTCCAGACCGATGCCGCGATCAATCGCGGCAACTCGGGTGGTGCGCTGGTCAACCTTCGCGGCGAGCTGATTGGAATACCGTCGCAGATTCTCTCGGGGACCGGCGGCAATATCGGGATCGGCTTTGCGATTCCGTCATCGATGGCGCGCAATGTCATGGATCAGTTGGTTCGGGCCGGGAAGGTTCGTCGCGCGATGCTCGGTGTCCGGGTACGGTCTTTGGACGCTGATCTGGCCGACCAATTCGGCTACAAGAGCACAAAGGGAGCATTGGTCGAAGCAGTTGAACCGGGTCAGCCGGCCGACCAGGCTGGGGTCAAACGCGGCGACATCATTACTGAGTTCCAGGGCCAGCGGATCGACGATCACACTCAGCTTCGCAATCTGGCTTCGCAAATGTCACCGGGTTCGAGCGCCAGATTCAAGGTCTGGCGGGATGGCGGTGAACGGGAGCTTTCCGCCAAGCTGGTCGAGATGGATGTCTCCAAGGTGGCGAGCAGTGGGGAAGGTCGCAATGGTGGAGGCGGCGCTGCAGGGGGAGTTCTCTCAGGGATCAAGGTCGATGCATTGACGCCTGATCTGATCAACCGACTGAACCTGCCGGAAACGACCCGTGGTGTGGTCGTCACCGATGTCGATCCGGAGAGCAGTGCCGCGGCATCGGGACTCCGTCGCGGCGAAGTGATCGAGGAGGTTGGTCGTCAACCGGTGACCAGTGTCACCGATTTCAACGCGGCGATCGAGAAGGTCGGCAAGAAGGATGTTCTGCTCAGCGTGAGGAGTTCTGCCGGCGTTCGCTATCTGATAGTCAAGGCCGACAACTAGTCTCAAATCGAAAAGCGCTGTTCTTTCACCGGGGGGGCCATCGCTGGCCCCCTCGACATCTTTGGGAGCGTGAGGTGTGTTGGTGGGCGCAAGTAGCGCAAATAGGTTTTTGCGCTAGCTGATCGTCTGCGGACTTGCAAACCGACCCACCTCATCCGGCAGTTGACCTGACATCGGCCCGAGAAAATCGACGCAAAAAGTCTCAGGTGACAAGAACAAGACAAGGTGGTAGTCGTTGAGTAGGTTGCGATCTGATTATCAAACTTGAAATCCTGGTAGCTTCCAAGTTTCAGGGCGACCAAACGAGTATCCCGTCGTATCGTGCTTGTCTTGATTCGTTGACAGCGCGAGCATCTTTTCGCCTTGAGAATAGTGCTTGACCACGCGGTAATTTCGGCTGTGCCCGTCTTCGCCCCCACGATCACTTGTCATCAACGAGTTCGCCCACACTCTTCGCCCCTGCCGATTCAAAATCCGTCTGGTTAATTCACCCTTGGGCGTAGCCGAGAAGTCCAGCCAAAGTGAAAGCCCCTTCGGCAATGCGCGCTGGAGGGCGAGCAGCGACTGGCTCCAGGCGAGCTCCTCGTCGTGGACGTGGTGCGCCTCGTCGTTCATCACGACCAGGTCCTTCAGCGACTTGACGCGCTCGAGCATCGACCGCTGGCTGGAGGCGGCGAGGTCCTTCGCGAGCTTATTGCCGAGCAACGCCTCGATGGCGTTCACCGGCGTCCACTTTTGTTCGCCTGACTCGTGAAGCTGGCGGATGTTGGTGAGGAAGAGGATTCCGGAGGCATCTGGTTCCGTGGCTTCGCCGCGCAGGATCACCTTCTGCGAGAACTCACCGCGCCATTCCGTCGGGATCAGCGGCAGCTCGTAGAAGATGCGGTTGGCAGCAAAGTCGCGCTCGAGACGCTGATACACGATGACGTTGGGCGCGACGATCAGAAAGTTGGTCGAGAGCTCCGAGCCCTGTACCCGTTGCTTGTGGAAGCGGGCCCAGACGATGGCCATCGCCATCACCCAGGTCTTGCCCGATCCCGTAGGTAGCCCTGCTCCCGCCATTCGTTCACCGCCAGGCGGATTTTCGGCACCAGCAGCAGATGGCTCGGACGCTGGCCCGAGGTGTTCCCCCGCCAGCCCGTCGGGGCCGCGTCGCCCTTCACCAGGAACTATGTTGGCTTCTCCCACGGACAGCGGCCGGGGATCTCCGGCAGATCCTTGTCGTAGACGATGACGGAGCGAGGCATGGCTACTTCACCTTTCCTTCCAGCATCCTGGATTCGCCCGCAGCCGCGCGAAGCCGTTCTCTTGCCAAGGTGACCGCCTCATGAAGCTTGCGCTCGATCTGCTCCCGGGGTAGGGCTTCCGTCCAATAGGATGCGACGCGGATGCCAACTGCCTCCAGATCCAGCAGGCGCACGGTCTCCTCCTTCTTTCCAGCGCAGAGGATCAAGCCGATTGGCGATTCTTCGTCTTTCTGTCGCTCGTACTTGTCCAGCCAGCGCAGATAGAGTTCCATCTGGCCCTTGTCGCCTGGTTTGAAATCGCCGATTTTCAGTTCAATGGCCACCAACCGCCTCAGGCGCCGATGGTAGAAAAGAAGGTCGAGGTAATAATCGTCGCCGTCCACTGTGATCCGCTTCTGCCGCTCCAGGAAGGCAAAGCCCACGCCCAGTTCCACGATGAAAGCCTCCATCTCCCGCAGGATCGCGGCTTCCAGGTCCTTCTCGGCGTAGGTATCCTTGAGCCCCAGAAAGTCGAGCAGATATGGATCGCGGAACACGAGATCAGGCGTCAGTGTGTCTTCTTCACGCAAGGCCTTGAGTTCCCGCTCGATCAGCTTGTCCGGTTTGCGGGAGAGCGCCGTCCGCTCGAAGAGCATGGACTGAATCTTCTTCTCCAAGGTCCGGGTGCTCCATCGTTCGACTCGGCACATCTCACCGTAGAAATCGCGTTTGATCGGGTCATTGACCGGAATCAGCAGGACAAAGTGCGACCAGCTCAATTGTCGCAGCAGCGCCGCGACAATTCGTTTGTCCGGAAAGACCGTTGCGAATTGCACCATTCGTCTGAGGTTCTTCTCGGTGAACCCCCGCCCAAATTCCGCCTCCAATTGTGTCCCCAGCGAGGACACGATCCGTTCTCCGTATTCGGCCCTCTTCTCGAGGAGAACATCCTGACGGATCCGCCGCCCCAAGCCCCAATAGAGCGTTACAAGGCCGGAATCCACCTGTCGTGCCAACCGCTCCCGGGCGGTCAGGATCATCTCCCGGACTTCCGGCAGCAACCCGACAGGGAGGGCGGCGGCCGCCGCGTTGACCCCGGGGCTCCCGATCGAAGTCGCTTTCCTTTTCATCGCACCTCCACGTCGAAGGCTCGTGAGGTGTCGTTGCCGAAGATGTCGATCACCTTGACGAGGATCCGGTACTTGCCTGCCTTCTCGTAGGTGTGCGGGTCGCACGTGAGCGGGAGCGCGCGCTCCTTGCGAGTGCGGTAGGCAACCCAGCCCTGCATGAAGGTGTCGTTCTGGAAAGCCCAGTCCACAGCCCAGTAGTCGATGAAGTCCGACCACTTCTTGACCTTGCTACGCACCTCCTCGGGGATCAGGGTCTCGACGCCATCGCGGAGCGGGCGATAGGCTGAGTCACGGCCCTCGCTGCTTTGTTGGAGGTACAGCGTCGCCGCGGCCTTGATGAGCTGGAGGGCAACGGGAGTGACCGCGCCGATCCCCTCCACGGTGCGAAGCTCTTCGATTCGCGCGTCGAGGATGTCGCGGAGGTTCCCGAACCGTGCGATCAATGCCTTGGCCGGCTGCTTCACGTCCGAGCGAGGGATCG
>JANNRD010000186.1:0-10605 GCA_031401095.1 Acidobacteriota bacterium | reverse complement strand
TGCTTCTGGACGATCGACATCGTGATCTCGGCAAGATAGTCGAGCGTCAAATAGTCGATTGGGCCGCGTTCCACAAGCTGGACTGGGGCCTCAAGCGAATCACCCCAGAATCCCTGACCGTTTGCGATTCTCACTGTCTTCATCCAGTTGCTCCAGAGAGGTTGTCGCTCTGCTTTGACTGGCGAGCGAGAGCGTGATATTCGACATTAGGAAGCATGCCGGTCGCGTGGGCCATGCGATTCGTGAAATTGTACATGGCGGCGATCTCGATTACATCCCATACCTCCTCGGTCGTGAGGCCGGTGTCGCGGAGCGCGTTGATGTCACCTTCGAGACACTCGTGCGGCGTTGTGGTCAGCTTGACGGCGAAGTCGAGAATGGCCTTCAAGCGCTGATCGAGTCCTGCGCGGCGATAGTCCAGCGTAATCCGATCGGCAAGCACGGGATCACCGAGCGCCTGACGGAGGGCTGCTCCATGGGCGACCAGACAGTAGAGACAACGGTTCGCCATCGAGACCGCGACCGCAATCATCTCCCGCTCGGCGGCGCTTAGATTGTCAGTCGGTTCGTGCAACTGTTTGTGGTGCGCAAACCATGCAGTCAGCCGTTCCGGTCTGAAGCTGTAAACGCGGAAGACGTTGGGGACGAAGCCCATGCGTTCACGTGCCTTGCGAAAGAGACCCTGGAGGTTGTCGGGAAGCTGTTCTTCGGGCGGTACGGGAAACCAACTGATGCTCTCTTCTTTAGCGGTGCTCACAATTACCCCTTCCAGATCAATGTGCCACGGAAGTCTAACACTGGGAAAGTCGGAATCGAAACCCAGACAATGGATTGCCGCCAGGCCAGCAAGGCACAACCCGGACAACCCGGACAAGCCGGACAACAAGGACATCGAAAGTGGACATCCAGGACGTCAAGGACCCATAAACCGAACACCACACCCGTCTGGCCTTGTCGTTTCTGCTGTCCCTGTCGTCCGTGTGGTCCCCCCACTTGCAATCAGCGAGGGCTTGCGGTATCAGGACAGGGGCGCATTCACAGTCGTTACTTTCAGGGACACCCCTCAATGAGACCTCTCCACTCGATCATCGATTCGCGATCCGCGAGTTACCTGGCGAACTATGCATCCATGCAGAGTGAGGTGGAGCGCCTGCGCGCGGAACTATTACGCTCGACGCAGGGAGGTGGTGAGCAGTACGTCCAGAGACACCGCTCGCGCGGAAAGCTTCTTCCGCGCGAGCGTATTGAGTTGCTGCTTGATGAAGGCTCATACTTTCTCGAGGTGGCGCCCCTTGCCGGGATCGGCATTGACGCTGAGTTCGTCGGCGCCGGAGTGGTCGGCGGTGTCGGCCTCGTGTCGGGCCGCGAGTGTCTGATCATTGCCAACGAGGCGACGGTCAAGGGCGGCTCAGTCAGCGAGATTGGCCAAATCAAGAACCGTCGGCTTTCGGACATCGCCACGGAGAATCATCTTCCCAGCATTTTTCTGGTTGAGTCGGCAGGTGCTGATCTTCCGATTCAGCATAAGATCTTTGTCCCGGGCGGGAGAGGCTTCCGCGAGATTACGCGACGGTCGAAGCAGCGTCTCGCCAGTGTCTCGGTCGTCTTTGGCAACTCGACAGCCGGGGGCGCGTACTTGCCGGGTATGTCGGACTATGTCGTCATGGTGCGCAACCAGGCAAAGGTCTTCCTCGGAGGACCGCCGCTGGTGAAGATGGCGACCGGCGAGATCGTCGACGAGGAATCGCTCGGCGGAGCGGACATGCACTCGCGCGTCTCGGGACTCTCCGACTATCTGGCTGAAGACGAAAAGGACGGGTTGAGGATTGCGCGGGAGATTATTGCGCACCTCAAGCTCCCGCTGAGCCGTCCTGCGGTCGATTTCAAGGAGCCCATTCATCCGGCGGAAGAATTGATGGGGATCGCCTCGGCCGACATACGCGTCCCCTTCGAAGTGCGCGACGTCATCGCACGCCTCGTCGATGGCTCGTGTTTCGAAGAGTTCAAGCCTCGATATGGGACGACCCTCGTGACTGGATTTGCGTCTGTTCATGGCTTTGGGGTTGGCATCCTCGCCAATAATGGCGTGCTCATATCGGAAGCGGCGGGCAAGGGAGCACAGTTCATACAGCTCTGCAATCAGCAGCATATGCCCCTCATCTTCCTGCAGAACATCACCGGATTTATGGTCGGCCGATCGCACGAAGAACAGGGCATCATCCGCAATGGGGCAAAGCTTATCAATGCCGTCTCGAATTCGACCGTACCCGCGATCACGATTATGATTGGTGGGTCGTACGGGGCGGGCAACTACGCCATGAGCGGACGTGCCTATGACCCGAGGTTCCTTTTTACCTGGCCAAATCACCGGATCGCGGTCATGGGACCGCAGCAGCTCTCCGGTGTCATGGAGATCATCAAACGCGAGGCAGCTCTGAAGCAGGGGGCGCCGGTGGATGAAGGTAAACTGGCGGCAATGAAGAAGGGTCTCGAAGAACAGATTACCGCCGAATCCGACCCCTATTTCGCGACCGCTCGGCTGTGGGACGACGGCATCATTGATCCGCGTGACACTCGAACCGTGCTCGCAATTGCACTCTCAGTGGTCCACAACTGTCCGATTCAGGGAACCATGGAATGGGGAGTGTTTCGACATTGAGTGCCGTCGCCGGGTTGGACCAGTCCCGTCGATGCCGGCCCGTGTCAATCTGAGTAGACCGACGTATGTCACCGAGGACCTTCAAGAGAATTCTGATTGCCAACCGAGGAGAGATCGCGCTCCGCGTCATGCGCACCTCCAGGGCGATGGGCATCGCGACCGTCGCTGTTTACTCGGAAGCCGACTTGCATTCTCCTCATACAAGGTTTGCAGATGAGGCGGTCTACATCGGCGCCTCTCCGAGCAGTGAGTCCTACCTCAATATCGAGAGAGTACTCGACGCTGCGCGACGGACGCAGAGCGATGCAATTCACCCCGGGTACGGGTTCCTTTCTGAAAGCAGCATCTTCGCGCGCGCGTGTCTCGATGCGGGCGTCACCTTCATTGGGCCTTCGCCCGAGATCATGGGCAGGATGGGTGATAAGACTGTGGCGCGCAGCATGGCTGAGGCCGCAGGGCTGCCGATTCTTCCTGGGTACGACGGGAAGGATCAATCACCGGAAGCCCTGCGGGACGCGATTCTGGCGCTCGGTCTGCCCGTCATGATCAAGGAGGCGGCGGGAGGTGGTGGGAAGGGCATGCGCGTCGTCCGCGATGTTGGCGAGATCGGCCCTGCGATTGCGGCGGCCGAACGGGAGGCGAGCCGCGCCTTTGGTGACGGGCGTCTCTTTGTGGAAAAGCTCGTCGAGCGTGCCCGGCATATCGAGGTCCAGATTCTCGGCGATCAGCACGGCAATCTGGTACACCTCTTCGAACGTGACTGCTCGCTGCAGCGGCGACATCAGAAGATAATTGAAGAGAGCCCGGCCCCTGGGTTGCCGACTGAACTGAGAGATCGGCTCTGTCAACTGGCTGTCGCGCTCGGGCGCTCGATTGGGTATGACAACGCGGGTACAGTCGAGTTTCTCGTGACGCCAACGGGTGAGGTCTTTTTTATCGAGGTCAACACACGATTGCAGGTGGAGCACCCGGTGACTGAGATGGTGACGGGTCTCGATCTGGTGAGACTACAGATCGGGGTAGCGGAAGGCAGGGTGCTGCCAATCTCACAGGCTGAGATTCATAGTACCGGGCACGCGATCGAGGCGAGACTTTATGCTGAGAATCCGGCAAACGGCTTTCTCCCGGCAACGGGCACGGTCAAAGACTGGATCGTCGCAAATGCGATCGACGGCATGCGCGTCGAGAGCGGGGTGGAACGTGGAGTCGATGTCGGTATTCACTACGACCCGCTTCTGGCAAAGTTTATCGCACATGGCAGCGACCGCGATGGAGCCCTCCGAAAGCTGGTTTATGGACTGCGGCATAGTCTTCTTCACGGAGTGTCCACCAATCGCGACTTCCTCATCTGCCTGCTCGCCCATCGGGAAGTATGCGAGGGCAAGGTCGAGACCGAGTTTATCGAGAAGCACCTGCCGGAACTGATTGGGGATGCCGGTGAGGGTCATCGAGAACTGGCAGCCGTGGTCGTCGCGGTTCATTTGGGTCGCTCATGGCGAGCCGAAAATGCTCTGACCTCGCGCTTACCGGCGAGCTATCGTAACAGCCCCTATCGGCTTCCTTCAGTAAGCCTCGAGGTGTTGGGCGAGACTTGTGAGGTGTCGTGGCAGGATACCGGGGACGATCGCATCAATGTCTTTGTTGGTGAACTTAAGTTTGTGGTGAGGGCGTTAGACTGTTCGGCCCGGGAGGCGCGTCTTGAGATCGGGGGTGTGCAGCACACCTTTCGCATCTTACGGGATCAGGAGACGTACTTTGTGAGCAGCACGCTGGGAGACTGGAGGGTGGTTAGGCTACCGCGGTTTCCGATACGCCAGCGGGATTCAGATCTCGAGATGGCCAACGCCCCGATGCCCGGGCAGGTCTTGAAGATTCTTATTGAAACAGGGCAGTATGTTGAAGTTGGCGAAGCGTTGGTAATACTCGAAGCGATGAAAATGGAGCAGACGGTCCGCGCGTCTGTCGCGGGCGTTGTCGAGGCCATTCTGGTGAGCCCGGGCGCGCTCGTCTCACCCGGAGATCTTCTGGTTCGTATTACCGGAGTTGAAGAACCGAAAGAGTAGAAACGGTTTCCGCAAAGAAGGAGTCTGACAATGTCCATCGCGACCCCCGTATCCGCTGGGAGCGCCTATCCCTATTTTGGTGAAGAACACAACATGATACGCGAAACTGCCAAACAGTTTGCGCAGCGGGAGATTGCACCTCATACCGAAGAATGGGACGAGGCGGGCATCTTCCCGCGGGAGATATTCAAGAAGGCAGCGGACCTTGGGCTCTTCGGGATTCGCATCGATCCTGCTTACGGTGGAAGCGGCCTGGATTGGTGGGCAACAGCGGCCTATCTTGAGGGGCTGTCGCACGCCAACAATGGCGGTGTCGGGATGGCACTCATGGTGCAATCGGACATTACTCTGCCGATTCTCGCGGAGCTTGGAACAGAGGAACAGAAGCAGTTGTTTCTCAAGCCCGCGGTCGCAGGGGAGGCTATTGCCGCACTCGGCATCAGCGAGCCGGGGGGTGGATCTGACGTTGCCGCGCTCAAGACTCGGGCACGAGTTGAGGGTGGCGACTTTGTCATTTCGGGTCAGAAGCTGTGGATCACGAATGGGACGCGCGCCGACTTTATCATCCTCGCGGTCCGAACGGGGGAGGAAGGCCACAAAGGCATCTCGATGGTTACTCTTCCGACCGACGTCAAGGGATTTGGGGTCGGAAAGAAGCTCAAGAAAGTGGGCAATCTCTCGTCTGACACCGCCGAGCTGTTCTTCGATAATTGTCGGATTCCGCGTCGGTTTCTTCTCGGTGAGCTTAATCGTGGCTTCTACTACACAATGCACAATTTTCAGGGCGAACGCCTCGCTTCGGCGGTCGCAACGGTCGCGTCGATGGAGCGCGCGCTTGAGTACGCAATTGGCTATGGGCACGACCGCGAGGCGTTTGGCCACCCGATCGGGGACTTTCAAGTGTGGAAGCATCGGTTTGCCGAGCAGCTGACCAACGTCGAGGCGGCGAAATGGCTTAGCTATCGCGGGGTTGATCTCATGAACCGGGGAGAGAAGTGTGTTCGCGAGATCACCATGGCGAAGCTCTTTGCAAGCGAGCTTTCACAGCGCGTGATGTACGACTGCATGCAGATCTGCGGAGGCTTTGGCTACACCACTGAATATCCGATTGGACGGTTCTGGCGGGACGCAAGGTTGCACACGATCGGCGCCGGGACTTCCGAGATCATGAAAGAAATCCTCGTCAAGCTTGACAAGATATGAGCAGCGCCGTTGTCCTGGGCCTGCCTCGTTCCGGTTTTGCCGGCGCTACGAAAAGAAGAGGTGTGGAGATTTAGCAGACGCTGGACCAGACCATCCCGGCTCCTGACGAATGACTCAGCCGTGTACTCGACGCCTTAGCGGCTTTGCCTTGATTGGGGTTTCTTTCGAGGCGCGATCTGACGTCGGCCGCGGCCGTTTGTTCGAGCCCCGTGTTGATAATCTCTCAGGCGCTTTGTCAGAGTATTGCGATGAATGCCCAGCGCAGTTGCCGCTTTTGAGAGGTTATTTTTCTGTCGGCCCAGCATCTCGAGGATAAATCCCTTCTCGAATTCCTTGAGTGCCTCTTCGAAAACCACTCCCTGCGTGATCATCTGATCGATCAGCCTCTCCAGTTCAGTACGCATACACACCTCCAGGCAGACTTGAGGGCTGCCGCAACGACTTAGACAGCCAACTCCTGCCCGGTCAGCAACCGGTAAGCCTCGAGATACCTGGCACTTGTTCCTGAGATCACCTCGGGCGGCAGACTGGGAGCCGGCGGCCGTTTGTCCCAATCGAGAGTCTCGAGGTAGTCGCGGACAAATTGCTTGTCGAATGATGACTGGGGGCCGCCAGGCTTGTAGGTTGCAAACGGCCAGAACCGCGACGAGTCCGGTGTCAGGACCTCATCGATCAGCCTTACTGCGCCGTCAAGAAGACCAAACTCGAATTTCGTATCGCAAATGATGATCCCTCGAGCTGCCGCAAACTCTGCTGCTTCAGCATAGATTCGGAGACTCGTCTCCTCGAGTTTCCTTGTCAATTCACTCCCCAGAGAGTTTGTCATTTCATCGACAGTGACATTGATGTCGTGTCCCGACTCCGCCTTCGTCGCGGGAGTGAAGATCGGTTGTGGAAGACGGTCTGCTTCGGAAAGTCCAGGAGGCAGACGATGGCCGCAGATCGACTGCGTCTGTTGATACTCCTTCCAACCGGAACCGGCAAGAAAGCCCCTCACCACGCACTCAAACGGAACCACCTCAGTCGTTCGCACGAGCATGGTTCGACCTCTCAGGCCTCGCCGCGAAGCCGGAGAGAGCCTCTCAAGCAACGAGGGTGGGAACCCGTCAATCTCCGATGTCACGAGATGACTACTTATCAGGCTTGAGAAACGGCGGAACCAGAAAACTGAGATCTGAGTGAGGACCATACCCTTGAAAGGGATCGCATTCGGGAGAACGCAATCGAACGCGGAGATTCGATCCGTTGCTACCAGCAGTAGGTGCTGGTCATCGACGCGATAAAGATCGCGCACCTTTCCTCTTCTCAGAAACTCCAGTTCCGGGATGTCGACTTTTGCGGAGTCAATGCCATCTGAAGACACAAGCGCCCCATTTCCCAGGCACACCGGATCCGAGCTGTCTCCGCTGCGCCCCTTCTTTTCAATTATTGATTCGTGGCTTCGGGGGATTAGACCGTCACGATGAGCGTCAGGCATTATTTGCCCGAGATGCGACATTGTCAAGAAATACGTAAGCAGGGCAAGTCCACTCGTTCAACAGGTCGGCCTCCTCTGAGTGGCATTTACACACAGTCGCCAGGAGCGCAGAGTCGCAAAGGAAGAAGGGAACTGAAATAGGTCTCGCTCGCGTGTCCCTTTGCGCTTTTGCGCCTCTGCGTTGACACGACAGGCCCCCCGCTCTAGGTGTCGTTGCCTTTGCCCTTCTTTCCCTTTTTGACAGGTTCCGGCGCCGCCGTTGGCTTGACCTCTACCTGAGGAGGTGGTGGAGGAATCGCGGCTCGGACCGGAGCTGGAGGTGGGAGGGGCTCTGGGTTGGGAGCAGGTGGCGGGACGTTCGCAAGTGGATCGAGGTTCGGAACATCCGGTGACCCTGGAAGAAGATCGCCGCCCTGCGCTGCAATCCGTTCCATTTCGGCGAGGCGATCCTTCGAGCGACCTGCCTGTGTCACCTTCATCTCATCCGGAATCGGCGGAATCGGGCCAAACTTCTCCTTTGGCTTTCCCTCGAGATACCCCTTCATGAAATCGATCCAGAAGGGTAGTGCAGCCGAGGCGCCCGATTCGCCCTTTCCAAGTGTCTTCTTGTTATCGCTGTATCCAATCCAAACGCCACAGACCTGGCTTGGGGTGTAACCGATGAACCACGCGTCCGTAAAATCGTTCACCGTCCCGGTCTTGCCGGCCAGCTCGCGGCCAAGCGAGTTCGCCGACTGCGCGGTCCCGGCCTGGACGACGCCCTGCATCATATCCACCATCTGTCCTGCGACGTATTCCGAAATTGCCTTAAACGACTTTGGCTTGGCCTCGTCGATGACATTGCCGTCACGGTCGACAACCTTGCGAATGCGTGCAGGCTCAACGCGCACACCGCCGTTCGGAAAGGCAGAGTAGGCCGAGACCATAGCCAGAAGCGGCTCCTCGGTTGCCCCGAGCGCTGACGGCAAAAATGGTGCCATTGGATTTGGCAGCCCAAGACGTCTCACGAGTTGCGCCGCATTGCTGACCCCGATTTCATCGAGGACGCGAACCGCGGGAATATTTCTTGAGAGTGAGAGCGCTTTCTTCAACGGCATGGCACCCATGAACTTGTCGTCGTAATTGTGAGGTACCCAGTTGCCCCGCTTGAACGGTGCGTCATTGACGATGTCGGTCGGCCTCAGCCCCTGCTCCAACGCGGCGGCGTAGACAAACGGCTTGAAGGCCGAGCCAGTCTGTCGATTGGCCTGTGTCGCATGGTTGAACTTGCTCGTCGCGAAATTGTAGCCGCCGACCATTGCCTTGATCTCACCTGTCTTGACGTCGAGCAGAACGAGCGCTCCCTGGACGCCCGGCTCGGGTTCGAGTTTGATCGTTAGTGCCCGCGTCGCGTCATCCACCGACAGCACCTCAAACTCGGCAAGGTCTCCCTGCTTGAAGAGCTTCGCCGGCGACCGTCCGAACGACTCCGTGTCGCGAATCGTGATAGTTGCGTGATAGCCTCCAAAGGAGACCACCGTCTGCCGCTCACTGACCTCCTTGACCAGTCCCGTCAGCGAGTCCCCGACCTGCGGCACGGCGCTCCACGACGGATGACGGTAGTTCTCAATCGAAACGCCCCCGCGCTCAAGTATGTTGTCGAACTCGAGCCGCATGGTTCCGTGACGCTTTTCGTAGTTGACCAATCCCTTGCGAACGGCTTTTGCTGCCAGAAGCTGAGCGTGGGCATCAAGAGTCGTATAAACGCTCAGTCCCGCCCGATAGACGTCCATCGCATCTTCTCGATGCTTCTCGACCAGCAATCGTTGGAGTTCCTGTCGGACCTCCTCGACAAAGTAGGCGTTTGGTGATCGATCGTGTTTTCCGCGAGTGTCGTCAAGATCAAGACCAAGAGCCTTTTGCTTTGCTTCATCCGCCTCAGCTTGTGGAACAAAACCCGCATCGGCCATCGACTGGAGAACAAGATTGCGCCGATCCCTCGCTATTTTTGCATGATGCACCGGCGAGTATTGCGATGGTGCCTTTGGAATAGCGGCGAGAAGCGCAAACTGCTCGAGACTGAGATCCTTGGCCGACTTGCTGAAATAGTAATTCGCCCCCGCTTCAATCCCGTAGGCGCCGCCACCAAGGAATATCTGATTGCAATAGAGCGTCATGATCTGCTCTTTGGTGTAGACGCGCTCGATTTGCAGTGCGTACATGACCTCTTTGGCTTTGCGCGTATAGGTCTTTTCGGGGCTAAGGAAGAGCAGCCGCGCGAGCTGCTGCGTGAGAGTTGAAGCACCCTGGGCACGGCGGTTTCTGACAAGGTTCTGGACCAGCGCGCCAACGACGCGGACCGGGTCGATCCCGATGTGATCGTCGAAACGCATGTCCTCGATTGCGCGGATCGCCTGCTTCATCCGTTCAGGAATCTCCTCGTATGTGAGAGGAATGCGGCGCTCGAGCGCGAGCTCTCCGATAATGGTCTTTCCGTCATCCGCATAGACCTTTGTCACTTCCGGCGGACGATACTCGGAGAGGCTGTCGACCTCAGCGGCAAAGCTCGAGAAGCTTGCCTGATATGCTGTCACCAGGCCAGTCAATCCACCCGCGATGATGGCCAGGACGAGGAGCGCGACAAAAGTCGCACGCCGGAAGAAATCCTCGAGGGGCAATACAAGATTTGTCAATCTGTCTATCAGCGAGTTACCCTGACCGCGGCGATCGCGGTCGGCCCCGCCAGAAGGGAAGTTTGGTTCGGGCATAGCGTCGTAATTATACCAGCAGGTCGCACCAAAAGTCAGTTTCGAGGCCACTTTGGTGAGGGCTCGGCTCGACAAGGACATGTCAAGGAGGCGCCCCCTCGATCGCTCACGTGGGAGGAAATGATGAAGACATTGCAGGTTGATCGACTGGCGAATCGGTTGAGACTAAGCGGCGTCGAATTGCTGCTGTGCATGATTCTACTTCTCGGTGCATCGGTCTCCCTCGCCCAGGCGCAGGCACGAGGTGATGATGACTCGGCAATCCGGAGTGTTCTCGCCCGCCAAGTGGTTGCCTGGAACGAGCGCCGACTGGAGTCCTTCATGGAGGGCTACTGGAGATCGCCGCATCTGAGCTTCTTCTCGGGTGGCAAGAAGATCACCGGTTGGGACGCGACGCTCGATCGCTACCGCAAGAACTACCAGTCTGAAGGGCGAGAGATGGGGCAACTTTCCTTT
>JANNRD010000185.1:0-9085 GCA_031401095.1 Acidobacteriota bacterium | reverse complement strand
CGTGTGCCATTGACTATCAGGACGCACGCCGCTGTTTGTGCCGCCGTCGGAGCTGCCGGGAGGGGCTTTGCACGCGAGATCACATCGGCGTTGTATTTCTCAACCGCCGCGCGCACGTCTGCGAGACTATTGCTGCGCCCTCCGCCATTCCAGGCAATCCCGGGGAGCGTCAGCACAGAGTTTCCATCATTGTCGGCATCAACGGTGAAGATCCCGGGATTGAGTGGGGGCTGGCTCTGAGACTGGCTGATCGTTGAGAGCTGCCAGCCGTTTAGTAACCCCCGCAGAGCACGTTCGTCTCCCTTGTACTCCGGCAGTTCCCAGATGCCACTGAAGTTGAGCCGGTGCGTACGGTCAGCCGCGTTGATGCCATACGTTTCGTGAAAGTTGTTGAGATTGGTCACCCCGCCGAGCGGGCTCGGATTCCAGGAGTTGTACCTCGACAACGAGTAGGAAGCTGTGAACTGGAAGTGATCGGCGAAGCGTTTGTCCAACTTGACATTTAAGGCGACGTAGCGCGAGTTCGACGCGGAGATGTAGGTACTCAAGACGCCATTTGAACATTGCGCCTTCGGATCAGACCTCTGCGCCGCGGTACATTGCGGTATCACCGGGTCCTGAACAAAGGTGGACACCTGCGTCACTGGGTCGGTAGCGATCACGCGCGCACGATTAAAATGATTGTAGTCGATCTCGAAGAAGCCGTGCGGACCGCCGAAGGCCACTCCGCGCCGCATGACAAAGTCAGCAGTCAACACCATGTTCCTCATGATCTCTCGCTGCGCACCAAAGGTGACGTGCATCGTGTAAGGCGTCCGCGTTCCATGGTCAAAGATGGACAGGCCGACTCCATTAGTCTTGAAGATCTCGATGTTGCGCACCGAGAGGTCTGTCCCGTTGCCAAGCCTTGCGGTTTCCGTCGCCTTGATCTGAGGAATGAAACTGACAATCTGCTGACCCGTGAGAGGGGTACCAATCGTCGGCAACGAAGGAACATTGAGAAACTGTGGCTGCCCAGCAGGACAAGGAAGTGTCGGACAATTCGGATTCGGAATCCCAGTCCCGGCGACCAACACCAGCCCGTTGCCGGACGGCCCGAGCAGCCGCCGCTCCTGAATCCGAGTAAAGCCGAGGTCTGCGTCGTAGTACGAACCAGCCCCACCGCGGATGACGGTTTTTCTCTCCTTGCCCAATACCCATGCAAAACCCAGCGCTGGTGAGAAAAGATTGTACTCGTGAGGTGGGGGTGAAAGGTCGGCGTTTGCCCCGCCGAGAACCGGCCTCAAGTATTCAGGCTTGTTGAGATCATAGTTTCGCAGACCGTCTTCGAAATGCCAGGCGACCCCATAGTTGAAGGTGAAGCTCGGCCTTAACTGCCATGCGTCCTGGTAGAAGAACCGATAGCGGTCATTCCGCCTTGCCACTTCCCTGTTGTAGGGTGGTGGAGAGCTAGGCTCCCCAACGCCAACCGAGAAAGTCGTAAACGGGAGCCTGAGAACATCAGCCAGAGTGATTGGCCGCGCAGCTGGGGACTTTAAACTTGCGGGCAGCGCGGCGTAGAGATCCGGTCGTGCGATGGAAACCTGCTGAGGCGAAAAGAGCGCGATGTTCCCCTGGTTTGAAAGCGACTGCGAGCCAAACCTGACGTAGTGCTCGTGCTCAAACCCAAAACGAATACGGTGAGCGCCTTTGGTCCAACTGACGGTGTCCGTCACCTGGTAGGTTCGATTCGCACGATCTGTGGGTGAAATGGTCGGCGTGCCAATGGTAAAGCTGACATCGCCAATCGTGACAAGCGGGCCTCCGGCGTTAATACAACCCACGGAGCTCCCACACTCCGCCAAAGTCGCCGGTGAGAACGCGTTGAAGAGCATGCCCGCGTTGTACCGCAACTCATTGATCATCCGCGGTGTAAGGACGCTGGTCAGGCCAATCACGGCGTTGTAGGCATTGTTCCTACTCTTGTTCCAGTTCGATTCATTGGCGGTGTTGAACGCAAAGCCCGTGTTGTGCTCCTCGCTGTATCTGAGGAATGCGGTATGGGCGTCGCTCACTTTGTAGTCCAACCGCGCATTGAAAAGCTTTGAGCGGAGGGGCGCCTGACCAATGTGGTTAAAGTTGGCAGCGAAGGCCCCGCCGTCACCGACGGTGGTGTTCTGAGTCACTTCCGAGACACTGACTGCATTGTTGTGCTCGTAGTTGACGAACCAGAAGAACTTGTTCTTCTGGACGGGCCCGCTCAAGGAGAAGCCTGACTGGCGACGCGCAAAGAATGGGTCGGGGTTGCTCGCTTGACGGCGAAGGTTGGGATAGGCAGCGATGTTGTGATCCCGGAAGAAGAAGAACGCCCCCCCGTGAAATGCGTTGCCACCTCCGCGAGACACGATATTGATGGCGCCGAAGGCGGAGACGCCATTTGCGAGATCAAAGTTGAAGGTGTTGATCTGAAACTCCTGGACTGACTCCTGAGAGAAGTTCTGGGAGGACCCCCCAGTGACGCGATCATTGACCACGGCGCCATCCACGGAGATCCTTGCCCCGCCGTTGCCAAAGGAGCCGCCGATACTGACCGTCGTAAAGGCGTTGGCGGACTGACCCGGATTGCCGACGGTTTGAACGGTTACCCCGGGCTCGAGTTGAGCCAGCTCAAGAAAGTTGCGCCCGTTAAGCGGCAGTGCTTCGATCCTCTCTCGGGTGATGACACCATCGATCTTATAGTCGGTTGTATTGAGCTGTGCGGACTGTGCATTGACAACAACCGTTTCGCTCGTGTTTCCGACATGGAGCTGAAAGTTGACTTGGGTAGTGTTGCCTGTCAACACGGTTACTCGCTGTAGCCCCCGTTGGAACCCTCTCGCTTCGGTGCCGACCTCATACTCACCGGGAGGAAGGTTGTCGGCGCTGTAGATGCCGTCCGAGTTGGCGGTCATTTTCCGATCGAGATTGGTTTCGACATTCTTGACGACAACCGTCGCGTTCGCCAGAACCGCGCCGGTCGGGTCGGTGACCGTGCCACGAATGCTCCCCGTCGGCGTCTGCGCGACGCCAAGCGCGGCGCAAAACACTGTTAATAATATCCCAACCCGAAAGTGCGCTGTCCGGACTCGCATATCGTCTCCCTTGATGATCGCAGGCCCGCCTCTAGTTGGCCACCACAGGACGAGACATCGCGACCAGGCTGTACTGAGTCAAACGCTGGAGAAGGCACGGACCGCACCGGCCTTCCCCCTAAAATGCTGATGGCCCACGGCGCACCAGACTCTGCGAGATGCTCCTTGAGCACCCACCACTCCAATCCTCATCACACTCTGGAAGAACGGTAAGACTGCGGATGTTGACGCCGGTCCGGAAGCGTCCTCTCTTCGCGTTGTCATTGAAGATGCCTCTCCCAGGATCAACGCACAAGCCAGATGGAGGAGATTGACGCTTGTCGCTGGGGCACGCTTCACCAACAAACCCGAAACGAAATACTTGCCAACTCAAGATATGAAATCAATTCCGAAAACTACCTGCCTACTGGTCGGTAAGTATAGTAAAATATTCGCGACCAGGCAATGTGTCGCATGTGCTACTTTGAAAAGCGGGTTGTTCCGTTGTCTTTCATGAGCGCACGCTCCGATTTGTTCTCCGACACGTTCTGAAATGGCGCGCTGACAGAGCAGTCACAGAGGCTCCCCTTCTGCCCGTTTCGAGCATTGATATCGGATAACCAGGAGATGATGCCCATGATGCGCGGGTTTTTGCTGATGCTGACGCTGCTCTTCCTGCTCGTACCTGTCGCGACCTCGCTCCCGATGCGTTTCGCGTCACTGCCGCAGGCGCCAGCGTCTGCCGTGGGCTTTCATCACGTTCACCTCAACTCGATCGAGCCTGCAAAGGCGATTGACTTCTACACCCGCACTTTCGAGGTTACGCGCCAGACCTCGATTGCTGGATATGATGCGGTCCAGAGCGAGAATATCTTCCTCCTCTTCAACCGAACAAAAATGGCCCCGCCAGTCGCGCCCGACAGCGCGATCTGGCATTTTGGATGGGGTAGCACGGCGATGGAAGAGGACTATCCCAGACATGCGGCGAACGGGGTGACCTTTCAGACGCCGCTAACGAGGCTTGGCTCCGGGCTGCTGTTTGCCTATATGAAGGCCCCGGATGGTGCGCTCGTCGAGATCAACGCTGCGAGCACGCGCGCCTTCATCCATGTTCACTTGTATAGTGATGCTCCGCTCTGCGCCGCTGACTGGTACGTCAAGAACCTCGGGGCAGTGACTCGCAGTAATCGCGAGCGAACTGGCCCCTGCGAAGTTCCATTTGCGTCGGCAAGCGAACCGCTCGGTGTCATTCGCTCACCAGCGGCGACGGTTCGGTTTGGTGAGATCAGCCTGATTATCTATCCGCGCCAACGCCCGGGACCGCTCGTCAGCCCCCGAGGGCACGTCGTTGATCACATTGCCTTGACTGTTCCCGATCTGGCGGCAATGCTCGGTCACCTGAAGACGGCCGGGATCAAGGTGCTCGAAGGAAAGCACCCCTTTGGAAATACCAGGACGCCAACGGCTATGATCGAAGGGCCTGACTCGATCGCTATCGAACTGATCGAAGTGAGGTAGGCTGCCCCCCGCTTCATTCCTCCTTCGTCGGCGATCTACTCTTTGGTTCCGGCGAAGGTGCCTTCACCAAGATCGCCGAGCTTGACCTTGCCCTTCATGGTCTTGCCGTCGACAGTGCCCGAGTAATCGACCTGCAGGTCCTGACCCTGGACGTTTACCTTAAAGCTGAAGCTGATGTCGCTTCCCTTGATGGTCCCCTTGAGTGGCGCTTCGCCAAGCTGTCCCTTGTAGGTGCCCGTCAGCTGCTCGCCCTCCTGCTTCAAGACCACAGTGGGGTTGCCGGTACCTGCCTGACTCTCGACGGTCACCTTCCATGTCCCTGTCACGTCCGTCTGCGCCCCAGCCACTGCAAGCAGAAGAAAAGCAGTTGTCATCAGGCTCGTGGCCGCAACAACCAAGTTACGCAGTCTCATGATTCTTCCTCCATATTGTCGTCTTTGATCGCTCGATCCAGATTTGCAAACTTCATTCGCCCCCGCGCGATTCTCTCGTGTCTCCATCAACTCTCAGCCATATTCCCTTGTGGGCACCAGCTTTCTGATCATCCGAAGTATTCCGCGCAAGATCGCTCACTGAACAAATCTGGCATTCCAACTCGTTAAACCAAATCCGGGATGGCGGGTCAATCGCATTTGGTTCCACCTGCGGCCGGAGAGAGACTGCCTCTGGCCGCAGGAAGATGGGACTGCTAAAAGCTCCGGCCCCCCCGGTTGCTACTTCTTTGGATATCTCTCGGTCGTCTTGACTTCATCGATCTGCAGGTTGTGCCGCATGTTGTGAAGAGGGATAAGCAACAGCCAGTGGTACCCGTTCATTGGGCCAAGGGCTGGGTGACTGAAGGTATGCTCCTTCAGTGACTGGTCGTTTGCCAAGACATATTTGATGGTCTTGGCGCGCACTTCAGGGAATTGTTTGAGGAACTCGGCGCGCGTCAGGTTACCCTTTGGCTTTGCCGGCTCTGGCGCCTGAAATTTGGCTGAGCGGTCAACCACTGCCGTCATCATCTGCTCGGCTCTTCCCTTGGTCTGTATCGCCCATTCGGGATTGACTGGCGTCGTCATCACTCGATCGACAAGAGCCAGCAGAAATCCATCGAAAAAGAGAATGTGCTCGCTCACCTCTCCGACCGACCAGCGGTCCGCTGCCGGTTTGTAGCTCCACTGAGCGTCGCTCAGGCTCTCAACTGCCTTGACAGTTTCGTCGAGCGACTTCTTGAGCAACTCAATTGCCTTCTCTCGTTCCGCGGCCGTCAACTTGCCTCCACCATTGTCCTTGCTCGCATCGGCTCCGCTCACCGTTGCAGGGGTTGCTCCACCCGCGCCCTCTGCCTTGTAGTCGGCGAGCCAATTGGCATCGACCTTTTCTGCTTTGCGCCGTTCCTTCTCAGTTTTCAGCCAGAGGCCACGATCATTCCACCCCTCGCCGCCCTCGGGTTGGGTATGGCAGAAAGTGCAGTCCTTGGCGCCGAACTTCGCAGCCAGGCGCAGAAACGGAGGGTAAGAGACGACCGGCATCGACGAACCAACAAGCAATACCAGGCCGAATACAACCAGGGAAAACCGAAAGAAGTTCTTAATCACTGTCAGTGTGCCTCCATAAACTATTCTTGAAACACGGGGTGCTAGCGATTCCCGCCAGCGCCCGCAGCAGACCACCTGCGCGAGATCGGACAGGCTACAAATGTATTACCCTCGACCCGCAATTTTTGTTACGGACTTCTTCAGCCTCCGGCGCACCAGGCCTCAGGCTCAAGGCAGCAAATCGCGAGTGCCGGTTTTCAGAGTGCGTGATAGTCACCTCAGGACGTTTCCCTTGGTCAAGACCTGGGCCGCAGCGAGGCTATTGCCGAAATTCTCAAAGTCTCTGAAGGTCCACACCACCTTCTTGTCACGGGTCACCTCGATGAGCTGGGGATTCTCCGGTCCCGCATGTGTATTTCCAATGATCAAATTGCCATTCTGCAGGAGCTGAAGCGTCGTCACCCAGGCAAGAGTGATGCCCGGCAGTTCTTTTTGATCAATGCTCCAGACGATCTTACCGGCGCGGGTCACTTCGAGGACACGATTATTGTTTCCACCCGCAATCAGAGTATTTCCGTTTCGTAGCCGGATGGCCCCGAAGAGGCTCGTGCCGTGGCCCTCGGGCCCGTGTCCAGGCGAGACCGGACGCCCATTCAGATCTACTGCGTACGTCCACACCACGCTGCCTGACGGGTCATACTCGCGCAGCTTCCCATCGCCTTCATGACAAACCAGATAATTCCCGTTTTCAAGCTTTCGTGCCATTCGCGTATCGCGATGCGGATTGGGCTTTTCAACAGTCAACGCCACAGTCCTGACGATCATCCCCTTTTTGTCCACTTCGACGAGGCGCGCGTTACCACTCTCCGCAACCAGCGTGAGACCGTTCTTGAGGCTTTGATACGAATGAATCTCGACGCGTCCGGTGTAGCCCTCTTTCGGCTTTGCCTCGTACTGCCAGATGATCTGCTTTTCCCGGTTGACCTCGACGATAGTGGTATAACTGGTCTGAAAGAGCACATTCCCGTTCGCTAACATCTGGATGTCGTGCGTTTCGGGGGCACCATTCGGAATCTCCCACTCGATCTCGCCCTTTGTGTTGACGATCGCGACGCGCTTCTTATCAGCGCCCAGGACGCGATAGTCCCTCGCATCTTCAATCGCAGCGCCAGGTGAGCCGGCCGTTCGCGCGCTCAAACCACTCGTCGCCAGCAGCATCGGAGACAACGCGCATACGAGGACGAGTCTGATGACAAGCTTTCTCACGAGAATACTACCCCTTTCAGTTTCAAGGACAGATCGAGTGCATATTCTTGACTCCGAGGGCTTCGACGGATGCTCCCTTATCGCTTTGTCCTCACATCCTGTACGCAGGTGAAGTTGGCCGCGTCGTCGGTGCTACCGCTGCCCTTGTATCGCGCTACCTTCGGATATGCGCAAAGTGGGCGGGAGCGGGTCACCGGATTCTTCAGATCCGAGCTCAGGCGCTTCGTCGCGATGATCTGCTCCGGCGCAACGCCTTTCTCGACCCAGCGTTCAAGAGCGGCAGTCATGTCGTGCTCTGGGTCGCCCTGACCAGAGGTTACCGTCGATCCGAAGGCCGTCGGTCCGGGACCTCCTGCGCAATGTTGCAGACCTGGCACCATGAATAAGCGAACGAACTCCCTGGTTTGACGCTCTCCCATTCTCGCCGCAACGCTATTAACGTAGTTGATCGTATTGACCGGTGGAAGCGCGGCATCGTTCCATCCATGATAGAGAATCAGCTTGGCGCCACGCGCCTTGAATGGCTCGAGGTTCGGGTCAGTTGCATTGAGAATCGGTGCCAGCTTCTCGTCCGCCAGCTTGCCGTCCTTGTCAATGTCGAACGTACGATAGTCCCATTCGGGGTTGTTGTAGACAAGATTCTTAAAGGTCTGGGTTGCGAAAAAGAACTGCGCACCGGTCTGAGGGGCGGTACCGGTGATCCAGCCGGCCCACCCGCCTGGTCCCGTCTCTCCACCGGGTAGAAACCCGGACGTGATCTCGGTTCCCCTCGAGTTGCGCGGACCGGCGTAGACCTTTCTTAACGCCGCCACCTGTGCTGCTGTCAGGCAGCTATTCGACTCCGCGTCCTTGCAGAGCATCGCCTGGGGATCGAACCGGCATTGTCTGGGATCGTCGATGACACCATCTGCGACGCCGTCGCGAGCATCACAGACCATCAGCGCAGCCGCCTCGATCGCTTTCAGTTTGCTTGCTGGAATGTAGCTGGCTGGATCCTTGAGGGTCGCCTGGAGGTTCCATGCAAAGCCCGTCAGTATCCGCGTGAAAGAGTTCGCGGGCGCGCCAGCAATGATGCCATCATAGTCCTTCGGATAGCGCTGTGCCTCCATCAGCGCCTGTCGTCCGCCGTTGGAACAACTGCTGAAGTAGCTCCGCTTCGGGACCGAGCCGAAATATGCACTGACGATCAGCTTCGCCTTCTCGGTCATCTCGTGTATTGCGCGATATCCGTAGTCGAGAAGCTTCTCTGGATGTCCAGGCGCGAAGGATGCGTCTCCTCCCGTATGGCCGGTGTCGGTCGATGCCGTCGCATAGCCGCGGGCGAGTGCGCCCGCCAGTCCTGGATATGAAATAGAACCCGCAAACCCACCATTTCCGATCCCCTGGAACTTTCCGTTCCAGCCTGAGCTCGGCATCCAGACCTCGAACCTGATCTCGGAGTCGGGCGTCGGTGTGATGACGCCTGCCACTCGACAGAATGCGGGCAGTTCCTTGATTGTGGCACTGGTTCCAGGGGGTGCGAACCCACCGGCCGCGACAGACTGCGCGGTTGTGATCGTCGTATTGGGTAGCTTTGCACCAGCGAGTTCCTCGCAGCTTGAACCCGAGACAGGCTTTGCGCTCAGCGAAAGGGCGGTGAGGACAAGCAGCGCGAGTGCCCTCAATACCAATCGGTGCCCTGGCAATTGGTGG
>JANNRD010000184.1:0-5307 GCA_031401095.1 Acidobacteriota bacterium | reverse complement strand
CCCGGTTGGCGCTCGACCGCTTTGTTGACCCTCAGCACGTCGCCGCAATGGCAGTTTTTCTGGCTTCAAGTGACAGTGACAGCATTACCGGCGAAACAATCAAGGTCTCATCTGGCCACGGGCTTGCATGACAGTACGGTTTGTGGAGGAACAGTCGATGGCGAGCGATCTCAAGGTGGGAGACAAAGCGCCGGCATTCAGCCTCAAGGCGACGGACGGCTCGACCGTCAAGCTGGCGGACTTTAAGGGCAAGAGACTAGTGCTCTACTTTTATCCGCGAGATATGACTCCGGGTTGTACCAAAGAGGCGTGCGGCTTTCGAGACGACTATTCGGCGCTCAAACGACGCGGCGCTGAGGTTGTCGGCGTCAGCGGCGATTCGCAGGCCTCGCATGAGAAGTTCACTGAAGCCTATTCGCTGCCCTTCCAACTGCTCTCAGATCCGGATCACGCGATCATGGAGAAGTATGGTGCCTGGGGCGAAAAGAACATGTATGGCAAGAAGGTGACTGGCGTTATTCGCTCGACCTTCATCATCGATGAGAATGGAAGGATTGCTCATATCTTTCGCAAGGTGAAGACTGACACGCATAGCCACGATGTCGCGGCCGTCATCGATCAGTTGAAGTGAGTGAGCGATGGAGAGTTCCCGGGAAGACGCAGACGGGTGATCGAGGTTGGGCGCGCTCCTTTTCGTAGGTCCAACCGCACTCCAAATCGGCGGTGGCCGTCGAAACTGCAGCACTAGTTGACAGTGACTTAACTTGACCTCCTGCCGTCCTCTGATTTACTCTTCGCAGTCTGGATCAACAAACAGCCGCGCAGCCGTTCTATAGCAAGCCAGTCAAGAGCTGCGAGCGCTGACTACCAGCGCCCACAAGCAGGCGCTAAATTAGGCTCGCCGGGCACGCCAGCAGGGATGAAATCAGTTCAGCAGGAAGCGCGATCGCGAGAGGCAATGACGGGTACGGACGTCAAGACCTTCGGATTTCGTGACCCTTACCTATCTTGAGAGGGAGAATCATGTCTAAAGTAAGCCCTGGTCGATTGGTTTTTGCGGCGGCGCTCTGCGCCCTCTGCGTTATTTTCGGATCTAGTCTGGCGTCGGCTCAATCATCTGTGACGGGCGCGGTCGGTGGCACCGTCAGCGACCCTAACAAGGCCGCCGTGCCGAATGCGAAAGTCACTGTGCGCAGCCTCGGGACTAATCGGACAGAGACTGCGACGACAGGGGGCGATGGCGGGTTTCGCATCTCCAATCTCCCACCAGGCGCATATGCCGTATCAGTCAGCGCCTCCGGCTTCTCCGAGTACAAGCGCGATGAGGTGGTTGTCGAGGTCGGCCGCACCACAAATCTTGATGCCGATTTGGGAATCAGCGGAACGTCGGCGACTGTTGACGTTGTGGCGTCTGCCATAGCAGTCAATACTGAGTCCAAGGAATTCGCCAGCAACATCAACCAGACTGCGATCAACGAGCTGCCGATCAACGGCCGGCGCTGGTCGAATTTTGTCATCCTGACTCCAGGCGTGGTGCCCGACGGCAGTTTCGGCCTGCTGAGCTTTCGTGGTATTTCAGGGTTGCTCAACAACAACACGGTGGATGGCGGTGATAATAACCAGGCATTTTTCGGTGAGGAACGTGGCCGGACCCGGATCGGCTATTCGATCAGCCAGTCCGCGATCCGTGAATTTCAGGTCAATACCTCGAATTATTCGGCAGAGTATGGCCGGGCTGCCGGTGGTGTCACCAACGCCGTCACCAAGAGCGGCACCAATTCGTTTCATGGCGATGCTTTTTACTTCCAGCGCAACAATGAGTGGGGCGCGCGCAATCCGCTCGCGTTTCAGACGGTGCTGGTCAACGGCGTCAGTAACCGTATCGGGATCAAACCGGAGGATATCCGGCATCAGTTTGGCGCGACCATCGGCGGCCCTATCGTCAAAGACAAACTCTTCTTCTTCTTCAGCTACGATCAGCAGAAGCGCAATTTTCCGGGTCTCTCGATTTTCTCAGACCCCCTCTACTTTAATACGCTCAATCGCGCTGCGTTGACGGCGGCTCCGCGCAACCTGACCAACGCGCAGATTGACGACACGCTGGCGTTTCTCACCTCGCTTACAGGGACGGTGGATCGTAAAGGGGACCAGCTCCTGCTTCTGCCGAAGATCGACTGGCAGGTAACCAGCAACCACACGTTTACGATTAACTATAACCGGCTGCGCTGGAACTCTCCGGCTGGTGTGCAGACGCAGGCGACCAACACACGCGGCAGGGCCAGCTTTGGCAGTGATTTCGTCAAGGTGGACTGGGGGACCGCACGCCTCACTTCGACACTGACGCCGCGACTGCTCAACGAGTTTCGCGTCCAGTACGCACGCGATTTCGAATTTCAGGTCAGCCAGACACCTCTCGCCGGCGAACCGCGAACTGCGATCAATGGCAGCGCACCCGACGTGGGTTTGACTGGTGGACTGAATTTTGGCAAACCAAACTTCCTCGAGCGCGCGTCCTATCCAAAGGAGAAGCGCACTCAATTCACGGACAATGTGACCTACTCACTTGGAGCGAACACACTCAAGTTTGGCGCCGACTTCAATCACGTCAAGGATGTCCTCAATAACCTGTTCACCGAGAGTGGCTCGTTCTTCTTTAACAACCTCAACGATTTCATTATTGACTACGTTAATTGGAAGACACCGCTTGCGGCGACAGTCACCTGCGTCGGGAACACTCGCACAAGAGGCAAGTGCTATTCGGGTAACTATGTCCAGGGATTTGGCCCACTCGGCGCGGAGTTCGCGACAACGGATTACAACTTTTATGGGCAGCTTGACTGGAAGTTCACGCCGCGGGTGACCTTTAATCTGGGATTGAGGTACGAATACCAGAAATTGCCGGAGGCTCAGCTGGCAAATCCAAGCGCCGCGCTCATTCCCAACACTGGCGTGACCTTTAACCAGGCGACCGCGAAGTTGCCTGACGACAGGAATAACTTTGGGCCGCGCGCCGGCTTTGCCGTTGACGTCACGGGCGATGGCAAGACCTCGGTTCGTGGAGGCTATGGTCTGTATTATGGGCGTACCATCAACTCGACGATCTACAGCGCGTTGCTCAATACGGGCAATGCAGGAGGGCAGTTCACGGTCAACATCCAACCGACGTCGACGACGGCTCCGGTCTTTCCCAATGTCCTGGCTTCGGCGCCCGCTGGGACAGTCGCGATCCAATACTTCGCGCCCGACTTCGGCAATCCGATGATCCATCAGGCTGACGTCATCTTCGAGCGCGAGATTGTCAGAGACACGACAGTCTCGGCCTCGTATTTGTTCAGCCTCGGGAAGAAGCTCCCAACATTCTATGACCGGAACCTCAACGTTCCGACCGACCAACGAACGTTTACGATTTCAGGCGGGCCCTTCGGAGGCCAGACTTTCTCGATCCCGGTCTTTTTGGGAGCTCGGCCAAACACCGCTTACTCCAATCTGACGGAGATCGCGAGCAGGGTTGGATCGCAATACAACGCCCTCGTGCTGCAAGCCAATCGCCGTTTCAGCAAGGGGCTTCAGTTCCTTGCGAGCTACACCCTGGCAAAGTCGGAAGATGACAGTCAGGTTTCACAGACCTTCACGACCTCCAATGTTCCCTTCAACGTCTTCGATCCTGCAGCAGAGCGTGGAAGATCGAACTTTGACCGACGTCATAAGTTCGTCATGAGTGCGGTTTTCGCTCCCCGGGTGAAGGCGGACAGCAAGGTCTTGACGGCCCTCGCGGACGGCTGGTCGATCGCGCCGGTCTTCCAGTTCTACTCTGGCATTCCGTACAATGGCAACGTTTCCGGCAGTCTCTCAGGTACCCAGGCAGGCAGCCTTAACGGAGCGGGGAGCAGCTCCAATCGTCTGCCGTTGCTTGCGCGCAACGCGTTTAGTGGGCCGAATGTGAAGAACGTCGACTTGCGTGTTTCGAGACGCTTCTTTATCAAAGAGGGGATCAACATTGAATTCCTCGGCGAAGTTTTTAACCTCCTCAATCGGACCCAGTTCACAAACGTCAATTCGACAATGTATGCGCTGAGTGGGACGACGCTGACCTATCAGGCCGCCTTCGGCACGATCAGCGAAGCTGGAGCGACCCTCTACCGCGAACGCCAGATCCAACTCGGACTTCGGTTCAAGTTCTAGAACCGAGTTCCAAGGGAAGAGAAAGCGGGGGCCCAGTGGCCCCCGATTCTTTTATGCAGGAACGTAGATGTCGTAGGGTGCGCGTGATCGTCCGTCAACGCGCGAGGAGTTACTTCTTCTTGCGGCGCACGGCGGGCTCCCTCGGCGTCAGACGAGAGACCTCAAACTTGCCGTTTTCACCAATTTGAATCTGATAAGAGACGACTTGTTGGTCAGGTGTTGGAATCTCAAGACTGGCTCGACGACCTTCAAGCTTGAGCTTGACGGGGAAGCGTCCGACAATATCCTCACGGAAGGGTGTGCTGTAGTCTCGAGCGGCCGGGTCATACGCGAGGACCTTGACCCGATCGAAATCGACATCCTGATCCTTGGCAAACATCTCGCGCTCAAACACGAGAAAGTGCCCACCGGCGCGCCCGCTCTCATCCTTTGCTTCCCCGAGACTCTGCCAGCCGACAATCCTTCGGCCGCTGGAAGGGTAGTAGACGATGTCGGGAGGAATCTGAAGCTCGATCGATCCGCCGTATATCCAACCGGCGGGCGTCACGTTGTTAGCCTGGATTCGGACTTGATACCACTCGTCATACTTCATGTCACCCGCCGGCTCGCCATCCCTGGGTTCTGAAGTAGTCGCGGGACGCGGCCTTCGCTCTCTTCTCAGAATCTCTAGTTCAGTCGATGAGGGTAGCATGTTGAGAACGTTCTCGTCGGAAGCGCGGTCAGGTGTCAGACGCAGCTTGAGTGTTGCTTTTGAACGTCCGATTGCTTGCGGCTGAATACCCTTCAACTCATCGGCCAGCTTGTGCGACTTGTCGAACGCCTCCTGATCGACCAGATTGCGCATTTGCGCCCAGCCCGTACCTCCCTCTGGCCCGCTCACCTTCACCCAGGCGACGCCCTCGGCGTCCGCGTGATCGACAATCGTCACGTGATCGCCACCCTTCAGCTCACCAACCGTCCGCGCCGCCTCCGCCGTCGAGCTCCGCAGGCGCAGCCGATCAGTGGCGACGATTGCCGTGGACGCGGGGGGCGCGGAGTCACTGCACGCAGCAGTCATCCCTGCCAATAAAATGACTGCGAGGCAGAAGGCAGGACGGTTTACCCAATCGACACGGCGCGTGCCGT
>JANNRD010000183.1:0-12669 GCA_031401095.1 Acidobacteriota bacterium | reverse complement strand
CTGTGTCTCGGTGTCTCGGTGGTTCATTCCTCTGTCTTCTGACGAAACTGAGACACTACCGAAACTTCAGTAGTGTCCTAATTAGCGAAGAGGAAGAGACTCACGCGAATGATGCGAATGACGCGAGGGTTTATGCTGGTGATCTGTTCTTGCTTTTCAGTTCGCGTCTTTTCTCGTCTTTCGAGTGAGTCTTTTCCTTTTCCTTCGCGCTAGCCTTCGCCGTCCCCACCGGTTACCGTACTTCTATCGTGCAATCGCTCCACCATCGACGACGAAGGTCTGGCCGGTCACAAACGAGGATTCGTCTGATGCGAGATAGAGCGCGAGCCCGCCAATCTCATCCGGGCGTCCAACGCGAGGAATCGGTTGGTTGGCCTCGAGTTGCTTGACGTGATCTTCATTCTTCCAGAAATACTCACTGAAATCTGTCTGAATCAACCCGGGCGCGATCGCGTTGACGCGCACCTTGTGTCGTCCGAACTCGATCGCCCAGGTGCGCGTCATCATGATCAATGAAGCCTTGGTTGCACTGTAGAGCAAGCCACCGGGCTGCGGGCGCAGACCCGCAATCGATGCGATGTTGATGATTGAGCCGCCCGTTCCACGCGCAATCATCTTCGGCACCGTCAACCGGATCAGACGGAGCACCGAAGCGATATTCAGCTCGAACATCTTAAAGAACATATCGTCGGTCACCTCGAGGGCCGGACCCTGGCCGATGTTGGTCGCGCTATTGTTGACAACGATATCAACCGGGCCAAGTTGTTGCTCGGTCTCGCTCACAAGATTCTCGAGCTGGTCGGCGCGACCGACGTGGCAGACGACGGGGAGAACACGGCCTGGATAGGAAGAAAACTCCTCAGCAGTCGCCTGAAGATTCTCGAGTTTGCGGCTGGCGATGACGACATTTGCGCCCGCCTCGGCCAGGCGTCCGGCAATCGCCTTCCCGATTCCACGACCTCCACCAGTCACGATCGCGACTCTTCCCTGCAAATCAATCTGTCTGCTCATAATGAAATGACCCTCCGATTCCAAGCTATGGTTGTCAATGAGAGGCAACAACTTCGCATGAATGGCGCTGCCTTGACAAGGCGCTGCTACTAGCCCAGCATTCCCATGCTCTCAGGGATTTACCCACTCCCCGCGCCATTCACTGGGCCTAGTTTCCTGTGTCAAAGAGGTAGAGGGGACACGAAGATCAACCTGGTTGTTGGAGAGGAACATCACGAAATGGAAGCCGCTGCCAAGCTCAATACGAGAAACTACGAACGATTCTACGTCAACGGCCAATGGGTAGAGCCTGCCGGGACGGGGACGATCGATGTCATCAATTCGACGACCGAGGAGGTCATGGGCCAGGTCCCTGAGGGCACTCCCAAGGACATCGGGGCGGCCGTCGCTGCAGCCAAAGCGGCGTTCCCGGGATGGGCTCAAACTGCGCCGGCTGAGCGTGCTCGTCTCCTCAGCGCAATTGCGGAGAAGCTGACAGCGCGGTCGGGCGAGATCGCCGAGCTGATCGCAAATGAAGTCGGCATGCCGATCCCGTTGGCCACCGCAGTTCAGGCGGGACTGCCAATAGCTGTCATGAGCTACTACGCAAAGCTTGCCGGTGAGTTCAACTTCGAGGGTGAAGCGATCGGCAACTCCCTGGTCTTACACGAGCCGATCGGTGTTGTCGGGTGTATTACGCCGTGGAATTTCCCGCTGCATCAGGTGGTGGCGAAAGTGGCGCCTGCGATCGCTGCAGGCTGCACCATCGTTCTCAAACCCAGCGAGGTTGCGCCGCTAACCTCATTCATCCTTGCCGAGATCATTGATGAAGTGGGTCTTCCGGCTGGCGTCTTCAATCTCGTCACAGGGTATGGCCCGGTGGTTGGCGAAGCGCTGGCGGCGCATCCGGACGTTGATATGGTCTCCTTCACGGGATCGACACGCGCCGGCAAGCGGGTGAGTGAGCTCGCATCCAAGACCATCAAACGCGTCGCGCTTGAGCTTGGCGGAAAGTCGGCCAATCTTATCCTCGACGATGCCGACCTCGAGAAGGCAGTGCGCAGCGGAGTCAGCAGTTGCTACTTCAACTCGGGACAGACCTGTTCCGCACTGACGAGAATGCTGGTGCCCCGGGACCGCCACGATGAGGCGGTCAGAATCGCGAAGGCAGCGGCTGCCAAATTTGGCCCCGGTGATCCTCGTGATGCGAATACCCGGCTTGGCCCCCTCATCTCAGCAACGCAGCGCGACCGGGTCGTGAGCTATATCAGGAAGGGAATCGAGGAGGGTGCAACGCTCGTCACCGGCGGCACCGAGGCTCCCGAGGGCCTGGAAAAGGGCTACTTTGTCCAACCGACAGTCTTCGCCAATGTGCGTAACGACATGACAATTGCTCGGGAGGAGATTTTTGGTCCGGTGCTCTCGATCATTCCTTATGATGATGAGGATGACGCCGTCCGCATCGCCAACGACACGGTCTATGGACTAGGCGGCGGGGTCTGGTCGTCAGATGTCGAACGTGCAAAGCGAGTCGCGCGAAGGCTTCGAACCGGACAGGTCGATATCAATGGCGGAGCCTTCAATCCCTTTGCGCCGTTCGGCGGATACAAGCAATCAGGCAATGGGCGTGAGTTCGGTAAGTATGGCTTCGACGAGTACCTCGAGGTCAAATCACTCCAGATGTAATCAGACCACCGTACTCGACGCCTCAGTGGACTCTTCAGAGACCGATGGGTGAGACTGAAGAGTCTCCCGCAGATATTCAAAGATGACAGTTACCCATTTCGAGACGATTGGAGGCGAAGAGAAGATTCGTTCGCTTGTGGATCGTTTCTACGATCTCATGGATGGGCGGGTGGAGACGGCGCGCATCCGTGCCCTCCACCCGCAGGATTTGAAGGAATCGCGAGAGAAGCTCTTCCTCTTTCTCGTTGGGTGGATGGGAGGGCCGCCGCTTTATGTCTCGAAATACGGTCACCCTCAGTTGCGTGCGCGACATATTCGCTTTCCGATTGGAACGATCGAGCGCGACGAGTGGCTGTGGTGCATGAACCGGGCCATGGAGGAACTGCAACTTCCCAACCCCCTTGTCGAACAGTTGCAGCGATCTTTTGCGCAAACGGCCGATTTCATGCGCAATCAGGAAGGGTAGCCGCTCAGCTTGAAGATCATTCCGTTAGGGACCAGTGCTGGACGCCCGACCACGTCTCGCAACGTCAGCGCTCTGGCGGTCGTTGCCGAAGGTGAGTGGTGGCTGTTTGACTGCGGAGAAGGAACCCAGATGCAGGTTGGCCGCGCGGGGCTCTCGTTCCACAGGCTCGCCGGAATCTTCATCACGCACCTTCACGGAGATCATTTCAACGGACTCGCCGGCCTGCTCTCAACCATGGCCCTCGATCGCCGCGAACGCCCTCTGACGCTTGTCGGTCCACCGGGTATCGAAACTTATCTTGAGACACTCGGTAAACTGAGAATCCTTTTTTACAACTACACCGTTCATCTCCGAGAGCTCGGGATCGAAGCCTTCAGTGAACAAGAAGAGGTGGTTGTCTACGAATCACCTCGATACACGGTGGCCACCCGACCGCTCGATCACCGCATCCATGCTTTGGGTTATCGAGTCGCCGAACGCGAGCGTCCCGGCCGTTTCAACCTTGAGCGGGCGCAGGAGCTTGGCATCCCCTCCGGACCACTCTACGGGCGCTTGCAGGCAGGCGATCGCGTCCAGTTGACCGATGGACGCACAATTGAGCCAGAAGAGGTGCTTGGACCACCTCGACGAGGGAGGTCCGTGGCCTACTGCCTGGACACTCGCCCCTGCCCGAATGCAATTGCCCTCGGGACTGACGTCGATTGGCTGGTCCACGAGGCAACGTATACCGACGAGTTGTCACAGGAAGCCGGAAATTACGGCCATTCGACGGCGCTTCAGGCAGCCGAGACCGCGGTCGCAGCTGGCGCGAAAAATCTTCTGATCACACACTTCAGCTCCCGCTACCCTGACGCGTCTCCCCTTCTCGAAGAAGCACGTTCACGGTTTGTTCAGACAACGATGGCCGAAGATTTGATGGTTATCGACTTGTAATTTCGTAGTGGTTAAGCTTCGCCTACTTTTCGAAGGAAGTGACCACCTGGCCAGTTAATGAACCACAGAGGCTCAGAGACACAGAGACTGCACAGAGAAGAGCAAGAGGGCTTGTAAACACCCTCTCCTGTTTCCATTTCTTCTCTGTGCTATCTCTGTGTCTCTGAGCCTCTGCGGTTCATTAACTGGCTTGGTGGTGTCTCAGGGTTTGGCTGCAGCTTCAGATGGCTTACGGGCATTCTCGACTGTAAAGGCTGCTGCCTCAAGCTGGACACTGTACGACACTTCAACCAGCTTCCGCTCCTCAGTCACCGTGCCATCCTTGAAGACCTGCACTTCGTAAGGTACGACCGAGTTCTGAATCAAACGAAAGTCCTTGAAGTACAGACGATACTTTATCGGCTTCGCTTCCTCGGAACCCTTCTCATCGTATTCAAGGTAGATGACTCGACCCGTTCGCCGGCTGATCTCGTAGCGGGTCTTCGTTCCATCCGGCATGACCATATCGACGATATCCAGTTCGTTGTTTGGCCCGAACTGCTTGTTACCGACATACTCAAGTTTGGCGTCGTTTTCCTTGTAGCGGAGGACAGCCTCGTAGCTATGAGTATGAGATCCGCGAAAAGCTGCAGCAGTCTCAGCGGAAGGCTCCTGCACTTCACCGTTGTAGATCGTCCACAGCTGCTTGCCATCGAAGCCAATGACGAATTTTGTGCCAGTCAGATCCAGGTCGAGCATGGTCAGATCTTCGGCGATCTTTGGCTTCCGGATAAACCTGGTGGTCGTTCGACCCTCGCTGACCCCGGTCGGCGAGATAAACTTGATCAGGCCGCGAAGGACACCATTCTTCTGAACCGTGTAGATGGCGTTGCGACTGCCGTAGGCCAGGATCGCGCGTTCGACAACATCCTCGGGTTTCATGGTCTTCGGGGTCTGGCCAGCCCTCACCGCACCAAGCAGATGACCCGCACTACCCCCGCTAAGAAGACCCGCGGCGACGACCAACAACAATAGGACGAGGCGGCCGTCGGGAAATAGCTTGGCAATCATTTTAGCCCTACCAGTTTGACACCCCTCAGCATTCTCACTACACTTTTTTTGTTTCACCATCGGAAATCATACTCCACTGTGCGTCACGCCGCCACCCCGGCCCAGGGAAGCGTCAAACCGCGTGGACAGTGAGGATATCCTTGCTCGTGTCTTCTTCTTCACTTCAAGCGAACGCTTTTTTTTGTATTTGGGCTGCTTCTTTCGTGAGATCACCTTAGAATGAGGGTGGCATAGGAGTGGCGATTAAGGAATGGAGTAAGCAATGAAAATTGGAATTCTGGTTGGGATGGAGAACACATTTCCCCCGGCTTTGATCGAAAAGATCAACGGTATGAATGTCGGCGTCACCGCCGAATACATCAAGATCGGCGGGATAAAGATGGGGGAAGCCTCGGGGTATCGCCTCATCTTCGATCGCATCTCGCACGAGATTCCGTTCTATCGAGCCTATCTCAAGAATGCCGTTCTCAACGGAGCGATCGTGGTCAATAACCCCTTCTGGTGGTCGGCGGACGATAAGTTCTTCAATTATTCCCTCGCGACCAAACTCGGGGTCGCTGTGCCGAAGACCGTCCTCCTGCCGCAAAAGGCCTACAAACAGGGTGTCACCGATGCCTCGTTGCGCAATCTCGAGTTCCCGCTCAAGTGGGACGAGATGATCGAGCACATCGGCATGCCCGCAATCCTCAAGCCATTTGATGGCGGCGGCTGGCGCGATGTCTACAAGGTTCATTCCCGGGAAGAACTGTGGAGCGCCTACGATAAGACCGACACGCTTTGCATGACTCTTCAGGAGTTTATTGACTTCAAGGAGTACGTCCGTTGCTACTGTGTCGGCAAGAAGAAGGTGCTGGTCATGATCTACGATCCGCACAACCGCAGATATGTACCGCGCGAAGAGTCTCAACTCCCAGCCGAGTTGGAAGATCGCATCATCCGCGACACACTGCTCCTCAATGAGGCGCTTGGATACGATCTCAATACGGTCGAGTTCGCCGTCAGAGACGGTATTCCCTACGCGATAGACTTCATGAACCCTGCGCCAGATGCCGACATCTGGTCTGTCACCGAGCCTTACTTCAACTGGATCGTCGACGCTGTCGCGACGATGCTCGTCGACTATGCGAAGCACGGGACACCGACCAGCCGCTACCATCGGTGGAACCGCCTGCTCAATGGGGACGGGCAGGATGTCGCCCACGATCTGTCGGCGGCGGCAGGATCTCTCGCGCACGACATCGTGGCGGGGGTTGGACAGGTAGCGCAGACGGCTTCGGAGATGATTTCCGATGTCATTGAGCAGATCACAGAGCCCGTGGGCGCGAGACGCGCCCGAAAGGCCACCGAGGGGAAGAAGCCCGCAAAACCCAGGACAAGCAAGAAACCTGTCGACAGTTAGGTCACGAGTTAACCCGTCTTCCTTTGGGAGTACCATGGCATTAGACAACGACTTCACCCTCGGTATCGAGGAAGAGTTTCAGATCATCGATCCCGAGACGCGTGAACAGCGCTCGCGGGTCAACGAGATGCTCGAGGAGGGCCGGATGCTCCTCGGCGAGCAGATCAAGCCCGAGATGCACCAGTCGATGGTCGAAGTCGGAACTGGCATCTGCCGCAACGTCAAGGAGGCGCGGCTGGACGTCACCCACCTTCGACGGACCATTGCGGAGCTCGCCTACAAGAATGGGCTCGTCATTGCTGCAGCATCGACTCATCCGATCTCGCATTGGGCAGATCAGAGAGTTACTGAAAGCGAGCGCTATGCTCAATTGATCGAGGAGATTCAGCACCCCGCTCGCGCACTCCTCATCTTTGGATTGCACGTGCACGTCGGCATTGAGGATAAGGAAGCGGCGATTGCAGTCATGAACGCCGCGAGGTATTTTCTACCCCACATTCTTGCGCTCTCGACCAGTTCACCCTTCTGGATCGGACGCAACACCGGTCTCAAGAGCTATCGCTCGGAAGTGTTCAAACAGTTCCCACGGACGGACATTCCCGACTACTTCAATTCGTGGAGCGAGTTCGAGAATTATGTCAATCTTCTGATCAAGACCGGCTGCATCGACAACGGCAGGAAGATCTGGTGGGACGTTCGGCCGCACCCGTTCTTCCCGACTCTTGAGTTCCGGGTCTGCGATATCCCGTCCAAGATCGAGGAGACGATCTGTATCGCGGCACTCTTCCAGGCCGTGACGGCCAAACTCTACAAACTATATCGGAAGAATCTCGGATTCAGACTCTATCGGCGTGCGCTCATCCAGGAGAATAAATGGCGAGCCGTGCGCTATGGTCTTGATGGCAAGTTGATTGACTTTGGCAAACAGAAGGAGGTGCCCGTGCGGGCGCTGATTCTCGAGTTACTCGAGTTCATTGACGACGTGGTCGATGAATTGGATAGCCGCGCCGAGGTCGATTACGTCCACACAATCATGGAGAACGGCACAAGCGCCGATCGCCAGTTGCATGTCTACAAGGAAACTGGTGATCTCAAGGCCGTCGTCGACCAGCTCATCCGCGAGACCGTGCAGGGAGTGTTCTAGCCAGGAGGCGCAAAGAACGCGAGTCGTGAACCACCAGAGTCGTGAACCACAGAGACACAGAGACACAGAGACAGCACTGAGAAGAAATATGAAAGTTGGAGAGAGGGCCCACAACCCCTCTTATTCTTCTCAGTGCTGTCTCTGTGTCTCTGTGTAACAAGCTTTGAACTTCTTGTTTTTTGCACAAGAAAATCAAGCCGCCAATAGGGCGAGGTCAGCCTCGCGAAAGATGAGTGCTGTAGACATTACCTCGTGACCTTTTTTCGTGGCCCTGTAGTAATAGGTTTTGGGCACCTTGTATACCAAGCCGTGGGCGCGCATCAGCCGGAGTTGTCGGCTGGTCCGCGCCGAAGCTTTCTTTCGAGCCTTTTCGTCGTGCTCGGACTGTGGATAGAGATGTTGGCGCAAGTCTTCATTTCTGACTCCTTGCAATTGGTTCTCGCCACGCATGAGAGCACGAAACAACTCGCTCTCCGACGTGGTGATTGGGCGCAATGCGCGGTAGTTTAGCCCGTTGACTTCGATCCGACGGCTGACGTCATCCAGGATTTTTCGCGATGGCTTTTTATCTCCCACAACGGCGAGCGCCTCGAGATAGCGCCCATTGGCTGCGCGCGAGACTTCCACGCGCCTGCGAAGATCAGCGATCCCTTTTCGCATCGGCAGGTATTTGACAACGGTTCCTGCCTCAGTTTCATTTTGACGCCTCACGCGAAATCTCTTTGGATTGTTAATCGTCGTCTCAACTCGCAAGATCGAGCCGGCTTTGTCGTACATCTTGATCGAATTCTCCTCGACCCAGTGTTTGACTCGCACCCCTTCGACCCGGCGCTCAAACGAGCTTTTACACTCTCCGCTGAACCGACTGTTGGTGTGACGTCCGAGGAAGCGCATGACATCGTCACAACTGAAGTGTTCGATCGCATGATGAGTCAGTGCCGGATAAACCTCAGCCAGGCTCGCGGGGTCACGAAACAAGATGTCGGTGGCGTACTCGCCCTGTCGGATCGTCCAGTAGTAAGGACGCAAGACAACACTTGCTTCCTTGCTCAGCCACGGATTGACGCGCGCGGCGAAAGCCGACAACACCGGGGCCAACTGCATCTCATTGAGCGAATCAAAGATCGCCTGCGCTCGCTCCATATCGGCGATCTTAGTAAAACAGTTTTCCACTTGGGTGTATTTGATTCCGGCCCGGTCCATTTGTCGGGCAAGCCATTCACGCCCATTGACACAGACTTGAATCGTGAACGGGAACCAGCTTTGCAATCTGACGTGCATCAACCCGAAATCCCGATCCAGATAGTAAAAGTAATAGTGTTGGCATTTGCGCAGTTCCCAATTCAAAAGCAGCAGCTTGCGCTGCCGATCGCTGCGGAGGCCAAAAGAATGACAAGGCTCGACACAAGACAAGACGCAGACCAGGCCTTCCTCGACCGGGTTCTCCGCCAGCAACTTGCGCACGTAGCCGTCCTTACTAATCGAAGGAGAGGACAGATAGCGATATGGTCGCCCACTTTCCCTGGCAATCTCTTCCGCGTGACTCTTGATCCGCTCGGTGAACATCTCGGCAAATCGACGGAAGTCCTTGTTGAGGATCTTCTGCGAAGACAAGAAACGCTCCATCCCTCCGATATGACAAATGGAAAGGATCTGACCGCGGAACAAGATGCGATCAAAACCTGCTATAGTGCCGACGATGCGGTCTTTGTACCGCTCAATAAAACGCTCCACGATGACCCTCCTTTTGATTGCTGCACACAACCATTGTGGAGGAGTTTTCGTGGAGCGTCATCTATTTTTGGTTGCGGCTAAGCCGCGCTGTGCCTCTGCGTTAATTCTTCAATTCCGAGGCCTCTACCGTTTGCCAAGACGAACCTTCACCCCAGCTGAAAAGTTCAATCGATACGCCGGAAAACCGAGCACTTCCTGGTAGTCCCTATTCAACAGATTCTCGATCCTCGCGAACAGACTCACCTCCCGCGATACTCGATATGCCCCCGCAAGATCGATCCTAGTGTAGCCATTGTTCGTCGCCAATCTCGAAAAGGTCACTGGATCGAGATCGCGCCTCTCGCCTACAAAGAATCCTTGCAAGTTGACGTCAAACCGATCATCCGTCCACGCAACATTGAAGTTTCCAGAATGGCGTGGCCTTCTCAAGAGACTCAATCCAACCTCGGGATTCGGTGCCAATCGAAGCGTATTGAAGTCGATAACATCAGCCGCGGCGGTCTGCTTTGAGTTAAGCAAGGTGTAACTCGCCGCAACACTCAGTTGCCTCACCGGCCGCAACGCTGCGCTCAGCTCCACCCCGCGCGCCCGCGCTCGATCGAAGTTGACAAAGTTCGTCAGCCGCCCGTCCAGCGCCTTCACCGGCCCGCCAAAACTCGCCGGGTCGCCAATAAACGCTATCTGGTCCCGGAATCGCGACTCGAAGTAGACCATCTCCATCCGGACCCTCTCGCCCCACATGGTTTGCTCGATCCCAAGATCGAAACTACGCGCTCGCTCCGGTTTCAATGCCGGGTTACCCAGAAAGAAACTGCTGGGGCTGAATGCCTCGACCAGAGTGGGCGCTTTGATACCCTCACCATAGCTCGCGCGTAACCTCGTCGAACCAACCTCGCCCTGGCTGTCACCGCGCCTCAGAACCAATCCCGTCGCGACTTTCGGCGTGACCTTCGTTCCAAATCCAACACGACCAGTGTAGGGCGCCGACTCGAGTTGCGCGAGAATCGCAGCCAGACTTACTGGCGTTTCAGCGCGGTTGTATTCAACACGCAGTCCCGCAGTCACCGACCACCGTGAAAAGACAGTTACCTGATCCTGGACAAACGCGCCAACGTTGTTTCTTTCCGGCGCGACGCGGTTCTTTCCATCAAAGCCGCTGACAAAGACCGCGTCCTCCCTCTCGAAATCTACGCCAGCCGAGAGAAGGTTCCCGGCGGGAAGGATGACATCACTCTGATATCGCAATCCTCGCCTCCGCTGGTGATTGGTAAAGAACGAACTGAAGTCGTTAAACGCGAAGACCGTGTCCGGTGGAGTTCGCGGATTGGTCAGATCCTGAGCGACCGGATCAAAGTTCGACTGGTTGTTCTCGGCGTAGACAAAGCTGATCGTCTGATGCCAATGAGTTGACGTCTGATCATCGAACCTCAAACCTGTCGCGATCCGCCGCCTGCGCGCGCGCTCATCCGGATCAGCGAAGAGTCTCGCCGTCGGTCCCGGCACACCGAGACCCGCATTCTCATTTCGCGCAGTAACGCGTAGCTGAGTCCTGTCAGTGAAGCGATAACCAAGATTCACCGAGGCGGTTCGGTTCAGATAGTCGTCATTCCGGTCACGCCCGTTTGTCCCCAGATAAGAGAAGCTTCCGGAGTAGTCGAACTGGCCTATCGCTCCAGCGAGACTCGCCCAGGTGCGGTTGAAACCGAAGCTACCCCCTTCGGACGACAGCTCGAACTCCGGCGTCTCGCTCGAGCCGCGCTTTGTAACAAACTGCAAGACTCCCGACATGGCATCCGAGCCAAAGAGCGCGCTCTGCGGACCACGTACGAGCTCGATCCGATCCGCGTTCTCCGTCGTCAGATCCGAGAGGTCAAAAGCGCCTCCGGCATCGTTGATCGGGATGCCATCAAGGAGGACTTTGGTGTAGTCGGATTCTCCACCACGCACAAATATCGACGTCACTCCGCCGCGCCGCGCTGTCTGCATCACCGAAACACCCGGTGAACCGCGCAACGCATCGAGAACGCTCGGGCGTTGTGTCCGCTGCAAATCAGCGGCGGAGACAACATAGACACTGCTGAGCGCCTCGGCCGCTCGCGTCTCAGTTCGCCTTTCTGAGATGACGATCCCGTCGCGGATCGCGGTCAGCGCCAGCTCGACTGTGATCTCGGTGACGGCGCCCTGATCGAGACGGACCGCGTGGGCGCCTCCCGACTGAATCAGCCCGTCTGCCTCGACAAACAGAAGAAACGGTTCGGCCGCAAGCTCGTCGAAATGGAATCGACCGCTCGAGTCGGTTATTTGCTCGCGCGTCACGAACCCTGACGGCCTGCGAAGAGTGACTCGCGCGCGGGCAACCGCGCTACCGTTGACGTCGACTACCTTGCCTTGCACCAAATGATGCGAACTCTGAGCCGTGACCGGGATCATGGCAATCGCGACAATCGCAAGAGCCGCAAGAACACTGGTAAATCTGGTCTTCATGTTTTCCTCACTGCTGTTGACTGAGCATTGGAGAGACCCGCGGATTGCCTGTTTGCGGGTGCCTATCGACGATCAACTGTGTTTCGAAACACTGGCTTAGCAAATCGGCCGTCATGACCTCACTCGGCCTTCCAGAGGCGAGTAACCGGCCGCCCTTGAGCAGGGCAACACGATCCGCGAAGTCGGCCGCAAGATTGATCTCGTGTGTCACGAGCAAGGCCCCGAGCTGTCGCGACCGCGTCAACTGCCGGACCAGTTCGAGAAGGGAGACTTGATGAGCAATATCGACATTGGCCGTGGGCTCATCGAGGAGCAACAACCTCGGCTCCTGGGCGAGCGCGCGTGCCAACACGACGCGCTGCCGCTCACCGCTCGACAGTTCGTTGAATCTTCGCCGCGCGAATTGCTCGGCATCGGTCGCCCTCAGTGAGGCATGAGCAATCTCGAAGTCTCTTGGGGAGTCGAATCCAAGAGCGCTGACGTGCGCGTACCGCCCCGCCAGCACGTACTCAAGCGCAGACAGCGGGAAACGCACTTCACCGGTCTGTGCGACGAGCGCTACCTGACAAGCCATTTCGCGGCGCGAATAAGTCCACACCTCGCGTCCCGCAAGAAGAGCGGTTCCCTGCGAAGGTCTCAACATGCCGCATGCGACCCCGAGCAAAGTCGACTTTCCCGCTCCATTGGGACCGAGGAGCGCAACGACCTCACCCGGCTGTACCTCGAGCGTGATGCCTGAGAGCACCTCCCGATCGAACCTGAAATGGATGTTGGTTAGTTTCA
>JANNRD010000182.1:0-10982 GCA_031401095.1 Acidobacteriota bacterium | reverse complement strand
CAAGGGACAAAAGGCCGCGAAAGCAAATCCCAGAATATGTCGCCTGACGGTCGCTCAACCGGTTCAACACTAGCTGTTGGCTCACAATTCTTGTCGCCAATGACTACTGGTGCATAGGCAAACCCTGCTTCCGGCTGCTCTTCGAGCAACTGAACCTGCCGATCAAGTGAGCCCGGGAAGCGTAGATCGTCATCATCGTGGAACGAGACGTACTCACTGGAGCTTGCCAACAGACCTAAGTTACGAGCGCCAGCCACTCCTTGATTCCGGTCAATCCGAATATAACGTATACCCTCAAGATTTCGACAGATATCTGACGTTTCATCCGTCGACGCGTCATCGACAACGATCACTTCTACACCCGCACTGGCTCGCCTGGCGCTGGCCACAGCGCGCGGGAGAAGGTGAGGTCGACTGTGCGTGGTTATGATCGCTGTAACCGTCGGCATTGCCTACTTCGCCCTCAAACAGTTCGAACGCTTGTACGCTCACCCCCGAGGCAGCTTAAGCATCCTTCTTATCGAAGTCCCAACAGCGGGTTAAGGCCAGGACGCGATGATTTCGAGCTTCGGACCTACTCCGGTAGCAGTGAAGGCCAATGCGTACTGCGCCTGCCACAGAGACCACTCTTCACCTTGTAGGTGTCGCTCGCGTTGACATCCTTCTAGATGACGCCAGCTCCCCGGCGGGTGTCGAAGAGCGAGGATATCTGCCCATTCTAGTTAGGCCTCGAATGGAGGCGACAGCTCCCATCCGCCTTTCGGAGCGTAATCCTGATTTCTTCGCCAACATCTAGGCCGAATAGGATCAGGGTATGCTCAAGCAGTCGCGCGAAGACATCTCGCGTCGTGATCTTTGGGTCGTATTCGTCAACGGTGCGGCCAGCTTTCAGCGACCGTGACAATGCAAAGAAGTGCGAGGCACCGACAGCCGTAGTCTCACATTCCATTGGCTTCAAACCGACTGTGCGGGCAGCCTTTGTGAGGGCACCCATGGCCGGTATCACCAGGTGACGCGGGACCTCCCACGGATACCAGAAGCTTTTGAAGACTTTCGCCCCAAGTGATTGCGGATTGGGATATCTGATTAGCACCGATCCGCCAGGGGCAAGAAGCTCCTGCACTCTACGTAACGTTCCAACGGGATCATCAATATGCTCTATGACGTGGCTCATCAGAATCAGGCCGTATGAATTGGCAGGAAGATCGACGTTTCGAAAGTCACCAACATGCACAGGGCGCTGACTCCGTCGGCGCGCCACGTCGGCCGCTGTCGAGTCCCACTCCACTCCTTCAGACTCCCATCCTACGCGCTGAAGAAGGATGAGGTTGGTTCCTGCTCCGCAGCCGATATCCAGAGCCTTCGGCGACTGTGGGAGGCGCATCAAGAATTCATCAGGGCCCCTATCAAAAAATGCGCGCTCCCGAAGCCGACGGTTTTGCGCCAAGATATTTCCGATCCGACTCCAAAAGCCCGCTGGCCGTTCCCCTCTCACAGCAGCTATGACCGCCCTTCGAATCTGCTCCCTGTAGCCGTGCGCGGAGGCATCCGCCTCCTTAGCCCTAAGCAGATGGCCAACCGTAGTGTGATCAAGCGAAGACGTATCCTCGTGGGTGTAGTACCTGTCCGGATAACACAGCCAGAGATCCTCTGGAATCACTCTTGGATCTTGGAAAACCGTACGACAGGAACCACATCTGCGATAGCTAAAGACGCCGGGTGTGTTATGGAGCCTGTCGGGGACCCGAAAGAACTCAGAGGACACACTGCTCGCACAAAGTGGACATGCTCCCACAGCGGATCTTCGGGGTTGGCTGCCTCGCGAACGGTTTCCGTTCTTCTCTGGGGCCCCACTATTCACTTCCGGTTCGTTCCATCCTGATGGGATATCAACTTGCCGAGATACTCGGCTCTCCAATCAAGCATGGGGCGCATCAGTCCTGGCCAATCCCCGACGTAGATGCTGCGCACTCCCTCCCCACTTGTTCGATCGACAACCTGGAACGAGACCGCATCTCGCTCAAGAGCATGTACGTCATTCGGGTTGTAGCTACAAACAGCCGCCAGTAGAAAGATCGTTCCTTCAGCCAGAAAGTGTCCAGGAACGTTACAGACAGCTCGCACGAATCCAGGCTCAAGTGTTCGCAGACCCCAGGTATCACTGTTGAGTTCCCCTGTCGAAAAGAGGCAATGTCCATACTCGTCAACAAAGTGTAGGATCGCCGTCGGTCGAATATTAGCTTGAAGGTTCCAGTACTCGACTTCAACGGATAACGGCTGGCTGATGTCCACCGTGTGCGCGACGCGCCCGTGCTGGTCCCGTACTCGCACCGCCTTCAGCCGAGCGACCGAGTCGCCGGGCGCACTTTGCGGGTCATCCCAAATTCGTTCCGCCGGACTGCCATTTTCTGGGTGCAAGTAGCGCTTTGCCACGATTGTGGGCGTGCCATCTTCAATTAGGTGCCCCCCCTCCAGGAGCATCACTCGCGAGCACAAGCGCAGAATCATCTGCATGCTATGCGAAATAAAAAGAACGGTTCGCCCCTGTGAACCGACCTCCTCAAGCTTCCCTAAGCACTTATTCTGAAAATTCGCATCACCAACAGCGAGCACCTCATCCACCAGAATAATCTCCGATTCGAGATGTGCGGCGACAGAGAACGCCAACCGGGTATACATTCCACTCGAATAGTGCTTCACTGGCGTGTCAATGAACTTCTCCACCTCCGCGAATGCCACAATTTCGTCGAACTTGCGCAGAATCTCAGCTCGGCGCATCCCAAGAATGGCACCGTTGAGAAAGATGTTGTCGCGACCGGACAGCTCGCCGTGAAAACCCGTACCAACTTCGAGCAGGCTGCCCACTCTGCCGAAGAGATCCACCTGCCCGCTCGTCGGTTCCGTCACTCGCGAGAGCACCTTCAAGAGAGTCGACTTTCCCGCGCCATTCCTTCCGATGACGCCAAGAACCTCACCCGGCTTGACCTCAAAATTGACATCTCGTAGCGCCCATATAGTCTCCTCCTCGCGATCGCCATTCCCTCGGAAGCTCTTGAATGGCGCCCGAGCTGCCTCAGCGAGCTTGTCCCGCAATGTTGCATACGGTACCCTCCGCCTTCCGAGGCGGTACTGCTTGCTCAGATTCTCAACTCGAATGATGGATTTCATTGGCATCGAATTCGCCTCACAACCAGTGACACTCGTCCATGACTCCATCTCCTGTTATCCTTGGCCCCATTGGCAACGGATGAAAGGAGAACCGAATGAGCGACCTTGAAGAAAGAATCTCCATCGACCCAGAGATTATGGCCGGTAAGGCTGTCATTCGTGGCACCCGCATCCCAGTGGAACTCGTCGTGCGGATGATCGCGCAGGGTACTTGCCACTATTGTGCTAGTGCTCTTCTACGCGGCAACCCACCAAACTTTCTACTGTCGTCGATGGCGTCGAGGTCAGGTAGGCGTTCTGCTTCTCCATAGCCAACCAAATAGATATCATCTTTCCAATTCCCTCTCGCGCTCTTGCCCGCGCACCACAGCCTGATGCAACTCGAGATATTTCTCGCGCACAGAGGGATCAAGCCGCTCAGCGAAGTCTGCCGGCAGCGATCGAGCTTTGATCAATTCCTGTACGTCGGCAAGATCCTTCAGACGATCTGCGGCCGTCATCCCCGAGGCGAGCTTCAGTTCTACGAGCTTTTCGAGCGACAACGTTCTGACACCATTGACAATCACGTAATCGCTCCTCGGATCCGGAAATGAGACCGGCTTGGGCAGCCCGTCGCCGGGATACTCGCCGGCGGTAAGAACCTCAACGGCAATATTTTCAGCGCTCGTGCGAAAGCTCCTTCTCGCACCTTCAAAGTTGAGTCGATAGCCGCGGCCAACTAGTCGTTCCCGAAATCGTTCCAGTCCCTGTTCACTCATCACCAGATCGATGTCGGTCGTCAAACGACTGTAGCCGTGGAGATTGAGCGCCAGCGCACCAATCAGCGTGTAGTCAATCTGCTCGCGATCGAGATCGCTCGCTAACTGTCGCACGGCCGAGAGGAGTATTCCGGTTCCCATACTGAGATTCAAGGCCTCGAGGTATGCGCCGTCAAGCGTTGAAACGATCTGCGGAAACTCTATGGTGCCCATCAAATGCCCATTCTCTCAAAGAGCTTTAACGCAGAGGCGCGGAGAGAAGGAGACGCAGAGTGGTCAAGGATGAGAGTGGATTGACTGCGCCTCTGCCTCTCCGTGCCTCGCTGGTTAACCTCTGACCAACTGGTCAAACAACATCCGCAAACTCCTTCTCCATGCTCCTGAACGAGTAAGCCGCAAACACCAACAAACCCAGCGTCACTACCGTCGCTATTCCCAGTGCGCCCCAGTTGAACGGCCTTCCAAACAACGCCGACCGGTAGCCCTCGATGATTCCCGTCAACGGATTCAGTTCAAACAGCCATCGCCACTTCAGCGGTACGATGCTCGTCGGATAGATAATCGGTGAAGCAAACATCCCAAGGGTGATCATGAACGGCAGAATGTGCTGCACATCGCGATACTTCACATTCAACGCCGAAGTCCACATCCCAATGCCCAGGGCCAACAACGTCGTCAACAACACCAACACCGGCAACATCAAAAGACCCAGACCCACCGGCACGGCGTAATAGACCATCAACACGGCCAACATCACAAAAGCGATCCCAAAATCCACCAGACCCGCTGCCACCGCCGCGCCCGGGATGATCAACCGGGGAAAATAGACCTTCGTGATCAGATTTGCACTCCCTACCAGGCTATTCCCGCTCCGTGTCACCGCTCCAGAAAAGAAAGTCCACGGCAGCAACCCCGCGTAGGCGAACAACGCATAAGGAATCCCATCCGACGGCACTCCGACCACCCGACCAAAAACAAACGCGAAGATGATCATCGAGAGCAACGGCTGGAAGATCACCCACGCTACTCCGAGGACTGTCTGCTTGTAGCGAACCTTGATGTCGCGCCAGGTCAGGAAGTAGAGCAGCTCGCGATACTCCCACACATCGCGCAGATTGAGCGCTGCCCAACGACCGCTCGGTCGAATGCGCACCACCGGATGCTCCGGTAACTCCACCGCGTGCGGCCGTTCAGACGTGATCATTGACTCTGCGTCGGTTGTTTCAGTGACTTCAGCTAGAGGTTGGTTCATGCGTTAGACGACTGCGGGGAGTGAGGATCAGTCGCCGCTCGAGTTGGCCCTTTCTGTATCGTCGTCAGATTCATAGGAAGTGTCGTAGCGGTTGTAGTAGTAATAGTCGTTGTACCCCTCACGTTTGTAATCGACATTATTGAGGACAACTCCAAAAATCCTTGAACCGACATTGCTCAATTCCATGCGTGCCCGGCGTACAAGACCGCGAGAGCTGCGGCCCGCCTGGACCACCAGAATCACGCCTTCAACCAGTGTCGAAAGCACCAGCGGATCGCTGACGCTCATAAGCGGTGGCGAGTCGATCAACACATGATCGAACCGCTCCGTCGCCAGCCGCAGCAGCTCCTTCATCCGCGCCGAGCTGATCAACTCAGCCGGGTTTGGCGGCACGGGACCGCTTGGCAACACTGACAAATTCGGAACCGCCATCTCCTTGATCAGTCCATCAAGCTCGATCCCCTGCGAGAGAAAACTCGAGAGGCCGGGAATATGGTTGATCTTGAACGCGCGATGAACCGCTGGCCGGCGCATATCAGCGTCGATGATCAGAACCGAAGCGCCAAGCTGCGATAGCGAAATCGCTGTATTGACACAAGTCGTCGTCTTACCTTCCGCTGGCTGGCCACTCGTAAAGAGCATCGTCTTCGGCGCATGCCCCGCAGCGGAAAGCAGAATCGATGTCCGCAAACCGCGGTAGGCCTCGGCCAGCGAGGTTTCGCTCACTGCGCCTCGCCTCAGCCTCCGAGCCAACCGCGTCGGCAGTTGCTCCTGCGCTGGTGGCGCCTCTTCGGTGGAAAGCAGCAGCGGCTTTTTCACCCCGGCCGTCGCCAGCATGGAACGCTTTCTCTTCCCGCCAAGCGCGGGAATCATCCCAAGCGTTGGCAGCCCAGCATACCGGGTTACGTCCTCCACAGTCTTGACTGAGTTGTCGAGATACTCGATCAGCAGCGCCAGTCCCACCCCAAGAGCCAGGCTCGCCAGCAGGCCGATGAGCACCATGCGCAATCGATCGGGGCCGACCGGTGTGATCGGGACAAACGCGGGGTCAATGACGCGAGCAGTGTTCTCCTGCTCCTGCTTCTGCACCTCCGCCTGTGTCGATCTCCGCAGAAAGTCCTGATAGATTCCCCTCTCGAGTTCAACTTTCTGCTTGAGCATCCCGTACTCGATGACGGCTGAACTCTGGTTGACGGCGTCGGCCCTCGCCTTCAGATAGGCGTCGCTGAGCGTCTTCTCTTCACGAACCGACCGGTCAAACTCCGCCTTCAAGCGACCCTCGAGCGATGATCGGCTGTCTGACAACTGACTCTCGATAGCGGCTTTCTGTTTGTTGAGCTCCTGGACCCTGGGATTCTCAGGACCGAATCTCCCGGTGTATTGAGTGGCGAGCAACGTCAACTCTTCGAGCTTCGTCCGCAACTGAGATGTCTTCGGATCAGCGTAAGATTCCGGTAATTGGTCTACGCGGCCTGCCTTCACTTCCTCGTAAAGGGATCCCTTGAGAATGCGCTCGGTCTCCGCCTTGAGTTTAAGTCCATACATATTCGAGAGCTTCTCGACAATCGGGTTCTCCTTCGCTTCTCCGGTCTGGATCATGTTGTTCGAGGTAGCAAAGGCGTTGAGGTTCAGTTCAGCTTCCTCGAGCCTCGCCTTCAGTTTCCGTGTCTGATCGTCGAGCCAGCCGCTCGCATTGATTCTGCTCTTCGTGCGGCTCTCGTGGCTCCGGACCATGTAGACCTTCGCGGTGACATTCGCTATCTGAGCTGCCAGCGTCGGATCTGTGTGGGTCACGGATATCGCGAGGATGCGCGTCTCCTCGATCGGAGATGCCGAGATCTGCGACCCGAGGATGGCTACGTAGGGCGCCAGCCGCGCGCTCTCCTCGGCCGGTCGCTGCACATCATCACGGGGAACAAACTGCTCCGAGGCTGTATCCGCCGTCGGTCCGATCAGGTCGTTGTCCTCGAACTTGAACTTCGAGAGGACCGTACCGAATGACTGCACCAGGGTCTTGCGGCCGGTGACATCGAGGAATGTCGGATTCTGATCGAGCGTGAGTGAAGCGACTACCTCTTCCAGAACCGGCCGGCTCATGAGGAAGCGAACATTCGTCTTCATGGCGATCGCAGTTTGGTAGGGGTATTCGTTCTCACCGCTTTCGATCGTGACGTCGCCGGTACGGTAGACGGTGCTCTTCGGGCGTGCAAGTTCAACAGTCGTCGTCGCCTGGTAGATCGATTTCGACCGGAACGCCTCGAGTGTGACGACAGTGGTGACGATGAGCGCGAGGAAGAGGATCAACCATTTGTGTTTGCGAACTCGGCGCCACATCTCATAGAGGTAGTACCAGCCGCCTTCATCGAGGGCGCCGCCGTAATAGCCGTAGTTGGCATTGGGGTAAGACGCAGGCCGGTCGTGGCGGGGTTCGCGCGGAACGAGGGCTTCGTCGTCGCCCGGTCTGAGTCTCTCAAGATCGCGTCTATCGTCTGCCATTTCTAGTATCCTGTATACCGGCAGTGTTGCGGGGCCACCGCCGGAGGAGAAGAGAAACAACGGAACATACGGAATGAAACGGAAGTCACGGAAAGGATTGGGGTATGCCCCCTATTGTTCTTCCGTGGCTTCCGTTTCATTCCGTATGTTGCGTTGTCTCTCTTCTTCACTAAAAACTGATCGTCTTGAACAGAAGCGCCGTCAAAATCGATGACGCCGCCGCCTGTATCAAAGGCAACGTCCACACCTTGAAGGTGCTGTCCGGAATGACGACCACGTCATTCGCGTAGATCGCCATGTCTTCCTTTTTTCCAGACATGACCGCGCCCATATCAACGAGGATATCCATGCGCTTGCCCGTCTCAGGATGCTCGCGAAAGATGATTCCCTTGCCGGGGGATGCCGTCTGCGTGAACCCCTGCGCCAGCGCTAATGCCTGCCTCAGCGACGTGCTCTCCTTGAGCGCAAATTGTCCCGGCGCCTTGACCTGCCCCGAAACATAAAACATCTCCGTCATCCCGATGTTGATGATGTCCCCCGGCTCGAGCATCATGTTTTGATCAAACCGGCCCTTAAAAAGACCGTTGATGTTGAGCTTGATCAATGTGTACTGCTTCGAGAGCCACTCCGCATCCTGGAGACGCGGCTCATCCGCGGCTTTCTGGTCCTGCTTATCGTCGTTCTTTGGTTCCTCGCTCTGCGGCTTGAGGACGATATCCTGCGATTTCGCATCGTCAGGCGTTACCTTGATGCGGCGAATGATAAAAGCGGTCGAGCTGTGGTTCGGTATCAGCCCTCCCGCCATGACAAGAAGTTGCAGAAGGTTCGGGCGCGAGTCCATTTGGTAAACACCGGGTTTGTTGACCGCGCCCTGGATGTATATCGACCGGCTGTTGAATTCCGAGATACCGACACTGACGCGCGGCTCAAAAAGATATCTGCCGCGAAGGCCGCCCGTGATCGCCTTCTCCAGTTCTTCCGTCGTGCGATTGAGCACCAGAAGCCGTCCGAGGAAGTGCAGCTTGATCGTCCCATCGGCGCGGACCTGAAAGCTGCCGGAAAGCTCATCGGCATCGGCTACACGAATATCAAGGACGTCACCAGCGCCGATCCGGTAGTCCTCTTCTCCGGTGACGAGGACGTTGGCCATTCGGGAGGAACCCGTCTCTCGGGAAGTCGTCTTCGTGGGAGGTGAGGTCTTCTCCGTAGCAGGGACGGGGACCTGCGGTTGCGCATAAACGCCACAGCCGAGACCGAGGGCCAGCAAGCCGCTGTTCAGCAGGCGTATGGGACGGAGCGTCCTTGATTTCATAAAGCTCATACGCGTATTAACTCCTTAAGACTCACGCGAAGGACGCGAAGAACGCGAAAAGACGCGAAGGAAAGAGGGCACCTCGAATACTCCATTTTTTAGCTTCGCGTCCTTTCGCGTCTTTCGCGTGAGTCCCCATTTGACTTCTCAAGCGGCGACCTCATCCATCACCCGGTGCTTTGGCAGCCGCGCCTTCTTCCTCTCACGCTTCCGCACTTCCCCGACTCCTCCAACGATCCCCGTCATCACCAGAAAGAGCAGGGTCGTCGACGGAATCTGAAGATTGAAGTCCAATATGCTATGCAACAGCAGCGAAAAGATGCCCGCCCCGGCTCCCAATGCCATGACCCCCTGCCACGGGTCCCGCGCATTCAACCCACTGGCAACTGCCTTGAACACGACTACTATAAACCAGATCGCCAACAGCCCCGCAATCACGCCTCCATCGGCCAGAAGCTGCAAATAGTCGTTGTGCGCCTGGGTCACCTTGTATAGCCCATCACCCGCAGTATAGATCGGAAACGCGGTTCGGTAAGCTCCGAGGCCGACACCATCGATCGGGTTCGCCTTGAATATTCGCCAGGTGTCGCTCCAGATCCACCCGCGGCTGGCATAGAAGTTTTGTCCCTGCGGATCACTCCCCGAAAGCGTCCCCTGAGTCAGCCGGCTCGCCACCGAATCCGGCCCCAGCCAGAGCAACCCAACAATCACCGCGCCAACGATCGCGACCACTACCGCAGCCTGCGTTAGTGAAGCTCGCCGCCAGAAAGGTACCGGACCAGCGTCGATTCCCTCATCCTCCTGCCACTCCGCCTCCCAGGCTTTCCGTCGCTGTCGCGCTGTCAGGAGGCTGATGACAGCCAGGAAAAGCAGCCCGCCCGCGAGGCTGATCATCCCTCCACGCGAGAGCGAGAAGATGACCGAGAGACTCATGATCACCGCAGCAAATGCACAAAACATTCGCGCCGGTCGACTCACCGCACGGCTTAAGGCAATCGCTACCGGGACCGGGATGAACAGCTCAAGATATCCGGCATAGTTGTTGTGGCTTGGAAACGGACCATAGGGTGAAGCGAGATCCGCAATCCGTCGCACCCAGTAAAAACGCTCGTTCCAGGTAAAGCCCTGGATCAAGGCAAAAACCGACAGCGCGAATCCAAAGATCGTCAGAAACCACGCGAACGACTTGAGCCGCGATCGGCTGGTCCAGAAGTTCGCCGCCACTAGAAGGGCTCCGACGAGCAGGATCAACATGAAGACCGCCCCGCGTGTCAGGTCGACATCCATCGAAAGACTCGCGCGCCGGCCGTCCGATCCAGTCCACGCGATGCTCTGGATCGCACCGAGCACGACAAGGCCAAGCAGAGGCCACATTGCCGACGGAACGATCAGTCCCAAACGCCGCTGCGCCACTAGGCGAAGCGCCCACAATTCAACGAGCAAAATAAGGAGCAGTTGCAACCCCGCTACCGACCACGGTTCGACGGCGCCGTGAGCGAGTCCGCTAAAGATGATACCGACGACGAGCGTCCAGGCGATGATGAGATCGAGCTTATGGCTCATTTTTCTTTCTACCGACCCTGGCAAGCCGACCATCACGAGTCGGGCCGGCACACTTGCAAGCCGGCCTCCTGCCGGGCCGCTGTACCGCGATTTGGCAAATCGCGGACACTGGCAAGAAGCCCTTCACGAGTCGACCGGTACACTTGCAAAGTCGACCTCCTGCCTGGCCGCGCGATTTACCAAATCACGCTACCTGTCAGCCCCTGTACCGTGATTTGGCAAATCGCGGACACTGGCAAGCCGACCATCACGAGTCAACCGGTACACTTGCAAAGTCGACCTCCTGCGCCGCCGCGCGATTTACCAAATCACGCTACCTGTCAGCCCCTGTACCGCGATTTGGCAAATCGCGGACACTGGCCGGAAGCCCTTCACGAGTCGACCGGTACACTTGCAAAGTCGACCTCCTGCCTGGCCGCGCGATTTACCAAAT
>JANNRD010000181.1:0-2720 GCA_031401095.1 Acidobacteriota bacterium | reverse complement strand
AGACCTTGGAGGTAGACCTCAAGGCGCGCAGCCCGGAAATGGAATCGCGCCGCATTGAAGTCGATCAGCAGCTTGCCGAGATAGAAGCATCCGTCGCCGCCAGTCAGGGAAGCCTCGATCGGCTACTCCTTGACCGCGTCGCCCTCCACAGAACTCTCAGTGTCGACGTTCGCGCCATCTACGATCGAGTCTCAAGGTTGCGAGGTGGCGTCGTGCTGGCCGAGGCGATCGACTACTCCTGTCAGGCCTGCCGCATGAAAATTCGTCCCCAGGTCTTCAATGATATCCGCCGAGGTGACGCGATCATTCCCTGTGAGAGCTGCGGACGCGTCCTCTTTTTCCGTATCAAGGTCAGCGTCTAAGACGCCTACCGCGTTCCTCGCAACTCACTTCGAGCTGCCATCGAGCCACCGAGCAGCCATAACGCCCCGGCCCAACTTCTCGGGGTCACTGCTTTGGCCCCTTCAGGTGTCTTTGCCTGAGGACCTCAAACAGCACGACGCCCGCCGCCACGCTGACGTTCAGCGAATTGATCCTGCCGATCATCGGAATCGAGAGGATCGCGTCACAGTTTTCGCGGACAAGCCGTCGCAGTCCTTTGCCTTCGCTACCGAAAACCAGGGCCAACGGCGTGTCAAAAGTGAACTCCGTGTAGACCGTTTCCCCATCTCCCTCGACACCAGCCACCCAGAAACCTTTTTGCTTAAGGTCCTCTATCAGCGGGATAAGGTTGGTGACTTCGGCGACGCGGATGTGCTCAATCGCGCCGGCTGAGGTCTTGGCGACCGTTTCGTTGAGCGGCGCCGAGCGCCGATCCGGGACAAACACGCCATCGACACCCGAGGCCTCGCAGGTCCGGAGTATCGCGCCGAGATTGTGTGGGTCTTCGATATTGTCAAGGAGCACGATCAACGGGGGGCTCCCGCAGTGCTCGAGAATCTCTGAGGAATCGACATACTGCGCCCTTTTCGCGTGAGCCAGCAGCGCGACTATGCCCTGATGGTTGGCGCGCTGCGTCAACCCATCGAGGTCTCGCCGATCGCGGCGCTCGATCGGAATGTGCTCGCGCTTGGCTGCCGCGGTCAGCTCAATCAAGCGAGATGGGCTGGCGCCTATCGCGAGGAGGATTCTGCTGATTGGTCGCCGTCTGGACCGTAAGGCCTCCAGAACGGGCGCGAGGCCGTAGATATGTTCTTGCAAGTTTCGATCTCCCTCGTGTCCAAGCGTCAGGTCGCCAATTATAGCTGATAATAAGCTCCATTGAGAGGTACTTGCTTTCGATCCGTGACCGTGAATAATCGCCAATATGAAAGGCTTTGTTGAATATCTCGCTGCGGCCGCCTGTCTGATGTCGGTTTCGTGTGGATTGACAGAGTCAACAGAGGTGAAGCGACCCCAGGCGAGGAGACTGAACTATCCCGTGGTAGTCGAAAGCACGAACGCAAAGCGACTCCGGTCCGAGACCGCCTGGCGATTGTGGCTCGAACGCAATCGCGCACCGACGATCGCGCCAGATCTTGATCCAGCATTGGGTGTGCCGCGAAGCCTGCCACCGGAATTGGTACAGAAGATATCGATCACGGAGAAGCCGGAATCACTATCCTCTGATGGCGTCAGGCAGGCGCTGCGGCAGTTCATTGGCCAGACCATCCGTCTTCTTGCAGGTGACCCGCAAGAACGCGGACTTAGCCTGGGCGACCTATCGCTGGTGAGTCTGTCCGATGACGGCACGTTTTATCGCGCGACCTACCGGCAGGTGAACTTTGCGTTCTCCGTCGCAAAGGGCTATGGGGAGCTCAAAGTGACCGTCACAAAGCAGGGCGCCCTGCTTCAGTTGGCGAGCCGTCTGCTTCCAATTGTCGAGATGCCATCTGCCCCAACTGCCGATGTCGGGAAGATTATTGCCGGCTTGGTCGGAAGGGTCTTCCGCTACAGCGGAATTGATGGCCGCGAACTTGAATATCGGGTTGCGACTCGCGATGAGGTGTCGCTCAAGGACGCGGTGATCTACCCCAAAGAGGACGGTGATCGCCTCTTGCTGTATCTTGCTTATCCAGTCGAGGTGGGTCGCGGTGTCAGCTGGACGGTCTTTGTCGACGCGATCACCGGGCAGGAGATCGAAGTCAAACAAAACTTCAACACCTGAACAGATATCAGGGAGTCTGACGGATGCGTAGTCTGATGCAAATCCTGCTGGTTGCCTGCCTGACCTCAGGCAGCGGTCAAATCCTGCTCGAGGCCAGGCAACAGAAACCGCGACTCGAAGAGGCTCGAGGCGAAACTGATGCCAGGATCAAGGCAAGCGGGGCTGAGACGGTCGGTGTCGCGGTCTATGATTTCGAGGGTGGGCGCAGCCTGCTTCTCAACGAGAGCGTAGAGATGCACGCGGCGAGCACCATGAAGATTCCCATTATGATGGAAGTCTTTCGGCTTGCTGGGACCGGGAAGCTCAAGCTCGGCGATCGCCTGCAGGTCAAGAACAGTTTCTCAAGCGTCGTCGACGGCAGCCCGTATCAGCTGAGTGTTACAGATGACAGTGCGGCTGATTTCTATCAGCGCGAGGGGGAGACGGCCTCGATTCGCGAGCTTGTCGAGGTTATGATCACGCGAAGCAGCAATCTTGCGACGAATCTCCTCATCGATCGCGTTGGTGCAGCCGAGGTGACGGCTCTCATCCGGAAACTCGGCGCTAAGACAATGACGGTTCGTCGGGGTGTTGA
>JANNRD010000180.1:0-3124 GCA_031401095.1 Acidobacteriota bacterium | reverse complement strand
GCCATCGGCAAGCGAGGGGGCAAGGTGCAAAACACTATTGACGAACATTTGCGCGTGGAGCACGTAGACCAGGCGAATAGCGCCGATCCAGAAGAAACCCTCCCACCCGAAGGCCAGCCCGGAACAGAGGGACAGGATGATGATCGGGGCCTGGAGGATCGTCCACACTCTGTACCTTGGCTTGTCCAAATCAGGACACCAGCGCCGAATATCGGAGCCCGACCATTGGTAGACCCATCTGATATGCGCCCACCAGAATCCACCATACCGTGGGCTGGAGATGTCCTCCGGCGTATCCGCCTTCGCGTGATGATTGCGGTGCTTCGAAACCCAGGAGAGAGGTGCTCCAGACGCATTGAAGATATTGCAGAAGATAAGCGCGTGCTCGATCAACGGGTTCAACCGTAATGCGCGATGCGAGAGGCATCGGTGATAGCAGACTGACACCCCGATCCCACCAATCGTCGCCACAACGAGTGCGATCGCGAGAACCGGCCAACTCGGCAGCGGAAAAAGAATCACACCGGTGAGCGCAAGGCCATGAACCAGGATGAGATAGAAAAAGGTCGGGCCATTACCCTTTGAAGCCTGCCACCAGGGTCTTGTCCAGGGCGCGCTGGAACCACTGCTGGAGATATTTGTTGTACCGTTACCCGGATTTGAGTCCGGTCCTTCTGATCGTCGAGACAGAGAGGGCTCCTTTCGCTTACGCGCTCGGTAAGGCCTTCATACACAGCCAGCGCAACGCGCCCCAAAGGCTTCCTTGCCTGCGAGGGCATTGAACGCCGGTTGCAAGGAACTCAGTGTTGGCGATGTTTTCAGGAAGGCCGGGACAAGGCGAACCGAACTATCCGTCTTGCCATCGTCGTCCGCCCCGAACTCGCTGGAGTCTGGCGAGAGAACTTGTTTGTTCGGGCTGACACTCATTGAGTAGAAAAACTAGAGCGGAACAACTGTCCGCTACAACGTAGAAGATACCACTGGCACACGAGCATTACAAGGCAGTGCCTGGCTGGCCCCCTGGCTGGGTAGTGGTGCAGTTTGGCAATGAAGAGATCAATAACCACGGGGGGCTCGTAGAGATCAATTCACTTTTCCATTTCTTACCGTGCTCTTCTCTGTGTCTCTGAGCCTCTCTGGTTGTTGATCTTCTCCTCATTGCCAAACTGCACACAACCGCAGGATGGGGCTTCCCGGTTGACCTTCTTCGTCCCTGAGCAGGTGATGTTTCATTCGTAACGCAGCGCCTCAATTGGATCCAGACCTGCAGCCTTGCGAGCCGGATAATACCCGAAGAAGATACCGACCGCGGCCGAGAATAATGCCGACCCAAGAATCGCGATCGGCGAGACAAGGGTTGGCCAGCCAAGCATCTGTGGAATGACAATCGAGATCGCGAGTCCAAGCGCGATGCCGATCATCCCTCCAGTCAGACTAAGGACGATCGCCTCGATCAGAAATTGTGTTCTCACCGCTGAGGACCGCGCGCCAATCGCCATGCGAATGCCGATCTCACGCGTTCGCTCGGTGACCGAGACGAGCATGATATTCATGATACCGATCCCGCCAACCAGCAGCGAAACGCTTGCGATACTGCTCAACAGGATCGTCATGATGCGATTAGTCTCATCGGCGGCCTCGGCAACGTCAGTCAGATTACGCACAAAGAAGTCATTCTCCTGGTTCGAAGCCAGCTTGTGCCGCTGACGGAGAAGATCCGTAATCTGTTCCTGCGCTGTGTACGTGGCTGAAGGAGAAACGGCCGAAACGTGCGCAAACTGGATCCACGTTATCGCCAGAAGCTTTTTCTGCACTGTCGAGAAGGGCGCCATTGCGATGTCGTCCTGGTCGCGCCCCTGTCCGTCCTGTCCCCGTCGCGCCATAACGCCAATCACTCGGAATGGCAGCTCTCGGACGCGGACGGTTTGCCCGACCGGGTCGCCCCCCATGAACAGATTGTCGGCAACGGTCTGACCGATGACGAGCACGCGCGAAGCCGCCTTGACGTCCGCATCTGAAAAGAACTCCCCCGTTTGCACGATCCACTTCCTGATCTGGGGAAACTGCTCGTTGACTCCTTGTACCTGTGTATTCCAGTTCTGATTACCAAATACCATCTGGGAACGCGCGCTGACCGTCGGGCTGGCCATGGCAACACTTGGGATCTCACGACGGATCGCCTCGATGTCTTCGACCGTCAGGGTGTTGCTGTTCGTTGCGCCGGTACCACTTCGAACTCCACCCACATTCTGCGAGCCGGCACCGACGAACAGGAGATTAGTTCCGACGCTCGCGATCTGTTCCTGTACTGAGGCCTGCGCTCCCTGCCCGATACTGACCATGGCGATCACGGCAGCAACGCCGATGATGATCCCGAGCATGGTCAGCGCAGAGCGCATCTTGTTTCGCGCCAAAGCACGGAAAGCAATCCGAAAAATCATGAAGATGCTCATCGAACTTTAAACTCCAACGGCACTATCAGTTCTTACTGAACTGACGGCCGTCCCAACCTACTCATCATCCTCGTCAAAAGTCAGTTCCGGCAGGTGCTTCAATTCCTCGGCCGCGTCGCGTGGTTCCGCGACCAGCTCATCGCGGTTTATCTTTCCATCTTTGAAGACGACGATTCGCTTCGCGTACTCCGCGATATCCATCTCGTGCGTCACCAGCACCAGCGTAATCCCGTGCTCACGGTTGAGGCGTTGAAATATTTCCATGACCTCGACGGCGGTCCGTGAATCGAGATTGCCGGTTGGCTCGTCCGCGAGAATGATGGCGGGCTGATTGACCAGAGCGCGCGCCACCGCGACACGTTGCTGCTGCCCACCCGAGAGCTGATTCGGGTGATTCCCTTCGCGTCCGGCGAGCCCGACCGAAGCCAGGGCAGTCATCGCGCGTCGATGCCGTTCGGAAGACTCGATGCCGGAGTAGAGTAAAGGCAGCTCGACATTCTCGAGCGCTGATGTCCGCGAGAGCAGATTGAATCCCTGAAAGACAAAGCCAATCTTCTGATTGCGAATATCGGCGCGCTCATCCTTGGACAGTTCCGAAACATCCTGGCCGTCAAGGACATACTTGCCACGCGTTGGCCGGTCGAGACAGCCGATGAGATTCATCGTCGTCG
>JANNRD010000179.1:0-14869 GCA_031401095.1 Acidobacteriota bacterium | reverse complement strand
TGCTTGGGATCGTCTGGCAGGCGGGATTTATCGGCCCTTTGGTTAAGCGATTTGGCGAAAGAGGAACGCTCCTGGCAGGATTGATCTTCAGCGCCATCGGTATCTTCGCGACCGTCTGGGTTGATATCTGGTGGAAGCTCGGTATCGTCGCATTCTTCTTTTCGCTCGGGAATAGCCTGACACGACCGTCACTGACCAGCCTCATCACGCAAGCAGCGCCTCCACAACGCCGCGGTGGTGTCATGGGCGCGACAACTGCAATCGAGAGCTTCTCGCGCATCATCGCCCCGATTGTCGGAGGCTGGATAATCGGCAGCCTGCACCCAACCTGGCTTGGCTGGATTGGCGGTGCGCTCTTTGTCGTCGCGAGCACTGTCGCCGCGACCGGACGGAATCCCCTGACGCCCGTGGCCCCAACGCCCGTCGAATGATGATCTGCGGAGCAGACCCATGGTCTTGAGCCGGGCGGCGACTATTTCGTGGGCTGGTAAAAAGTGTAATTCTGGTTCAGTCAATCCTGAGAGGAGTCTACCTATGACCAGGCGACCAATAGTCCCTATGGCCCAGATCGCAATACTCGGCGTTAGTCTCTGTTTCGTGCTGGCTTTCACGGACGGCCGCCGCGTACCAACCATTGACGACCTGTTAATGCTCAGCTCCGTGGGCGGCCCCGAGATTTCACGCGACGGACGGTGGGTAGCCTTCACGACCACTGAGACGGATTTCAAACAGGATGCCTACATCACGCAGGTCTGGCTGGCCAATGTCGCGACGGGCAAGTCACTTCAGCTCACGCGGGGCGACAAGTCGTCGGGCAACCCCCAATGGTCGCCAGATGGCGAATGGCTTGCCTTCACCAGCAGCCGGATCGCCGACAAAAGCCAGATATTCATCATCCGGCCCGAAGGGGGTGAGGCTGTTCAACTGACCAGGACCGAGACGGCCGTCGGTAGCTACCGTTGGGCCCAAGACGGCCGAAGCATCGCGTTCACCGCGACCGACGCAACGCCACAGGCAATGAAAGATCGCAAGGAGCACCTCGGTGATTTCGAGGTTGTGCGCAGGGAGTATAATCACTCACATCTGTGGACTATCGACGTCGCAGAAGCGATGAAGTCGGCTGTTGCGGGAAGGCAACGCACGAGGAGCAGCGACTTTAGCATCGGCGCCTTTTCGTGGTCACCCGACGGGACGAAGATCGCCTTCAGCGCGACAGTCAACCCTGATCTGATTCAGGGTGTGACCTCAGACATTTACCTGCTCAATCTCGCGGATGATTCGGTCAGGAAAATAGTCTCCCAACCCGGACCTGACAACAATCCTCGCTGGTCGCCCGATGGCCGTCAGATCGTGTTCTCCACGGCGATGGGCAAGGCCCTATACTTTGCCAACAACTCGCGGCTGGCGGTCATCCCGGCGGAAGGCGGCACACCCCGATCGATCACGGATGGGTTCGACGAGAACCCTGGGTTTGTAGACTGGAATGCGGACGGGATCTATTTCACCGGGCTGCAAAAGACCTCCTCGCATCTTTTCCGGATCAATCTGGCGAGCGGGAAGATCACGCGAATGAGTACGCTGGACGGCTTGATGGCGACGTCATTCTCGCTTACGCGCGATGGGCAGCGCGTGGCTTTCGCAGCCGGCTCTCCGACGTCTCTGAGCGAGATCTTCGTTTCAGAAGTAAATACCTTTTCGCCGCACGCGCTGACAGATATGACGAGCCGGTCGAATGGGTTTGTCCTCGGCACGCGCGAAGTCATCTCGTGGAAGAGCCAGGATGGCACAACGATTGAAGGAGTGCTGATCAAGCCTGTGAATTTCGATCAGTCAAAGAAGTATCCGCTGTTGTGCATCATCCACGGGGGCCCAACCGGTACCGACCGGCCCGCACTTCTATCCCCGGACACGCGTTACTACCCGTCGGACATCTGGGCCGGACGAGGCGCTCTGATACTGAAGGTGAACTACCGGGGGAGCGCTGGTTACGGCGAGAAGTTCCGTCAGCTCAATATTCGAAACCTGGGCGTTGGTGACGCCTGGGACGTTTTGTCGGGAGTGGACTACCTCATCAGCAGAGGATGGGTGGACCCGGCGAAGGTCGGTTGTATGGGCTGGAGTCAGGGCGGCTACATTTCCGCATTCCTGACCGCTTCGACTGACCGATTTGCTGCCATTTCTGTCGGAGCGGGAATCTCGAACTGGGCGACCTACTATTACAACACGGACATCACGCCGTTCACGATCAACTACCTTGGGGATGACCCTGTGGACGACCCTGAGATCTATCAAAAGACTTCGCCGATGGCCTACATCAAGAAAGCTCGGACACCGACGCTGATCCAGCACGGCGAATTAGACCGGCGCGTCCCGATAGCCAACGCATACGAGTTGCGTCAAGGTCTTGAAGATCGTGGCGTCAAGGTGGAGATGATCGTCTACAAGGGCTTCGGCCACCCGATTACCAAGCCGCGGGCGATGCGTGCCGTGATGCAGCACAACCTTGACTGGTTCAATCACTACATCTGGGGCGACCCGCTCCCTGATTTCACCCAGCCGGTCCTGCCGAAGAAGGAGAGCAAAGAGGGCGAGAAGCGGCCCTAAGAGTCTCGAAGCTTCTCAAAGAGCCTTTGGATTCGGTCGGCGCGAGATTTCCTGGTGCCTTGAAGGGTGCCGGCTAGTGCCTCAAGGGCTCGACACCTCTGGCTAGCGCTCGGTAAGCCCGCGGATCAGCTCGGAGGTAGAGTTGATCCCCCTCGCGGGTCACCTCACCAGTAATCTCGACGGGCCTCGCAATGAGGTCGAGGACCTGTCGGCCCACAGCTCCGCCGTCAGGAGTTGTCAGCCAAAGCGCCGCTTTTTCTCCCTCGAAGTTTTCGACCACAAACAAAGCTGGCACCCCGCCACTGATGCATCTCACTGCACACTCGCGATGAGGAGTTCTACTGCCGGGATTCATGACTCCGAGATAGCACTTGCTGTCAACGATCTCACCGGCAAGCGTCTGCACCCCGAGCCAGTCCCTCTTCAGCGGCGGTGTGGTCTCGCTCGGCGATGGAATGACCACGACCGTCCCGCTTGCGAGTTCGATCATGGTAATCCCGTCTCGATAGATGAGTGAGCCCCGAAGCCTGACGTGCCGACCTTCGAACCCCGCGACCTCGGATACGGCCCCATGTTTGCCCTCTCCGACAAATGTGTACCTCGACTCTGAAGCAGCACTGAGAGCACCTCGTGGCCGATCGACGATGAGCATCGCAATCGGCCGCTCACGAACGACACCTTCAAAGTCACGTCGCTGGCCATACTCAAAGAAACTCGCTGGAAGCCGTTGCTGGCCAAGCGTGAGGACGACCGCAAGAAGCAGAATCCCAAACAGTAGGGCAGCACTGACGCGACGAAGAGTCTTCGCAATGCCCGGCGGTGCGACCGGCTGATACCCAACATAGAACTCGTCAACTTGGTCGTCAGACATACTCTATTCTCCCTTTGCAACGCCTTCCCCAATGCGAGCTGGCTCGACGAAACACCCGGGGGCATTGGGCTGGGGATCCAGAAGGACGCGGCTGTTCCTTAGTACTACCCTGAAAGTAGGCACACTTTCAATAAAGGGGGGTGGCGAGGCGCCAGACTCCGGCAAATACTGGAAGCCATGCCAGGGGCAGGTAATACAGCCATCAATGATCCGGCCCTCACCAAGCGGTCCATTCTGGTGCTCGCAGACATTTGAGATGGCTGCGACCTTTCCGTCGTACTTGAAGATTGCGACACGCTCGCCGTTGACCACGGCAACACGAGCGCGCTTCTCGAGAATCTCCGAAACAGCACAGACGTCGATCAGCCCCTCATCCACTCCAGCGCACGAGCGCCGATCGATGCGCCGCTCCCTTTTCGCCGCCGTGACATGCAGCGACAGCACTGTCGCGACGCCCAATCCCAGCGCCAATGCAAGGACAGGATTGGTCTCTGACTGGAGCACTCCCAGTGTCACGTGACCGACAAGCAGCGTGTAGGCGAGGTAGACCATCATATGCAGCCGTTTCCAGACAGGGGCACTGAGATTGGCCAGCCAGAAGTCGTGGCTGGTCGCGGCCATGAGAAAGAGAATCGTCAGCGCAAGCAGCCCGAGGATCTGGAATGGAAAGTCCGAGACACTTTGATAATGGGTATTTCCAGAAAGGAGACTGACCAATGGATTGACGTCGCCGAGAGCGTGGAACTGGACGATCGAAAAGCCCCCATGCACGCTGGCTGAAAGAAACGTCAAGACACCGAGATGACGACGATTGTAGAGTAACGGCAGAAAACGCCGCGACAGTCTGCAAAGCGGGCCAATGACGAGGACCACATGCAGAAGCAGAAACGCCAGTGTTCCAAAGCCCCGAATGACCAGGGTCTCAGCCGTCACGTAAGGGTTCAACCAGAAACCAAGACCCGAAAACAGCGAAAGGTAGGTGAGAACCAAAACGACCAGAACCAGGTCATATCTCTTCTTCTGCCGATTCCAGCCAATTGAACTGTAGGTAACGCTCATTTTGCTCCCCCGTCAGCGACTACCAATCGCCACGAAGATGCGCCAAGTACCTTCTCATGCGCGAGGCTGTAGAGAACAAGAAAGCCAGAAGATTCCGGCACCGTCATCGGAACGCTCAGGCGACGCATCTGATTTCCTTTGAGAGAGCCAAGTAGAATCGCCCGCTCACTCGGTTTCCCCGACCCTCCATCCTGGTCATCCCAATAGACAAGGACATCCGGGTCCATGAGTTCCTGAACGGGAACAACGTACATTGTCGCGCGTTCATTCGTCCTGACGGGCTTGTCGAAGCGGACTCTCAGCCTGACATCGTTCCACAAGTCAAACTGCCCTCCGCGGTCCAATTGAGAGGACTCCTCAGGCAATCTAGGGACTCGTGGAAAAGCACGGCGCCCAAGGACGCCAGCAATCAGAATCGCGGGCAGGAGCAGGACAAGCGCGATCATCGTCCAATGATGATGACTTCGCAGCGATCGAATCATCGGGATGCCTTTCGAGCGGCGTCTCGATGCGCGTTGTGCTCATCCCGCGGCGCACCTTTTCCGCGAAGCAATCGGATCAAAAGATACGGCCACAAGGCCACCGCCCCAGGAAGCAACAACAGCCGAAAGGCCACGGAAGTTCCCCGCGCTGCCTTGTCCAGCCTCACCACACCAAGTGTTGCGAAGTAGACGGAAAACAGCGCACCTGCGATGAGGTAGACTTCGATCGCCAAAAGCAGCCAAAAAGCCATGCGAAACCCTCGTACCCGCCGGTCTCCAAGGTCTGAGTCTGATTCAGGCCCGCGTGAAGTTAATACACCACGCGCGCAGGAATATTCCAAGCCCATGCCGAGCGCCAGCCAAAGTTTTTCTTCTGAGCGGAGCGAGATATGCGTGAACGGCGATCTACTGACTTGAAGCGCGGTGGGATGGCGGGCCGATGTGAATATGGGCGCCAGTGGCTGAACCTGCGACCGCTGCGCGGAAGGCGATAAAAGGAACACCCTGAGAACGTAGGTAAGCCATGAGAGTCTGCCCCTCTGCGGTGTCCGGATGGATTGACACATCGAGCGCGCCCCGATGATCAAAGCCGAGCCGGTCATGGGTTCCAGACTGGCCAAAAGCACTGACGGGCAAAGCGCGGCCAAAGCTCTCACGGAAAAAAGCATCGACTCCCGAGTAGCCGTCCAATGACCAGTAGCCCGTGCCCGAGTAACGGATCAGAGTGACCCCTGATCTGAAGGTGCCTGGCGGCTCCGGCTTGATCCTGGCCATTTCCTCCGCTGCCAGCACCTCATTGACCAGTTGATTGGCCTCGTCGATCTGCCTGCCGGTCTCATTGATTCGCTGCGACGCATCTGCCAAAAGGGCCTGAGTCTCGTCAAACTCGCGTCGCGCGATGATGCCAGCAGTAAGCAGGTTCCTGCGCACTTCGACCAATGTGGCCAGACGATCCTGTTCGCGTTTCTGGAGTTCAAGAACTTGATTAAGACTATCGCGGTAAGTCTCCGTCTTTACGATGAGATTGGCGCGTGACTGTGTTGCTTCGGCGGCCGCCCGCTTTGCTTCGTCGGCGGCCACTGGAGGCGCAACAGGAGCGGGCTTTTGCCGCCGAACCTGCGCCGCGCCAACCAGCGAGAAAACCGCCAGAGTCACCAAAACCATTGAGACACTGCGAAGCTTCATCAGCAAACCTTCTCGAATCGACAGTTGCAACTGCACGTCATCGCGCTCGTCGCGTGATTCTATCGTCGATAACAACAAGCAAGCATTGTCAAGACAGCGACTTAACCTATGAGCTGTCTTCCGCTGCGAGGAGCCAAGCTGCCCGCAGGCCTATACGGCCTCTGATGCCGATTAGTTTCAGGGACGATCGCCACGTCTGGACAGCCTGAACCAGTTTGTTGACAAACGTCGGATTGATCGAGTTGAGATTGATGCCGGCCGTCGTCACGATTGTGTTGAGGGCTGAACGGTTCAGAGTTGGGTCGAGTTGGAGGGGCAAGGCGGCCCAACCTCTCACCAGAGTCCTTTTTTCGAATCAGACCACCAACAGGTCCGCGAATCTGAAGTCGCGCTCCGGTGTCCTGAGATTTCCGACGAGAAGCGTGATTTGCCGGCCTGCCTTCAACAGCCACCCTCTGGTGTAATATGTCCTGAGTGGGCTCACAACTTCCCAGATTGCGCCGCGGTCTCGATTTCATGCCGTCACCGGTGCCGGACCGACCTGGCCTTCTGCTGCGGGATCCATATCGATACGCGGAAGAGACTCTGATCATTCCACCGCTCCTCGTTCGCGGCCTCGCCCTGTTTGACGGCGAGCAGACCGACCTCGACCTGCAGGTTCATCTCTCGCACCTCGTCGGTGAGATCATTCCAACGGAGATTGTCGAGGGGCTGATCCATGCCCTCAAAAACCACGGCTTCCTCGAGACTTCTGAGTTCGACGCCCGGCGTGCAGGACGACATGCCGACTTTGCTCGAGCCAGCTCGCGTCTCGCTGCATACGCGGGTTCGGCCTATCCCAAACAGGAAGCGGAACTGCGCCGCCAGTTGGATTCTTTTCTCGCCCCCGTTCGGGCCGCCGTTCCAAGCAGAGACGACCACTCAGTGATTCCTCCCGGCGGGCCGAAAGGGGTGACGAATAGCGAAAGCCTGATCGCCGTGGCCGCCCCACACGTCAGTCCAGTCGGAGGCTGGCAGTCCTACGCAGCGGCCTACAACAGGCTGCCCGCGACACTTGCCGAGAATGCCGAGGAGACAACGATCGTCTTGCTTTGCACCTCACACTACGGCCAACCGGAACGTTTTGGCCTGACACGAAAGCCCTTCGATACCCCGTTCGGACGTCTTCAAGTTGACACGGCGAGGGTCGATTGGCTGGAGTCACAGGCCTCTCAGGCGATCGTCATGGAGGACTATTGTCACGCGATTGAGCATTCGGTCGAGTTTCAATGCATTTTTCTCCAGCATGCTCTCGGCAGCGGATTCAGGATTCTACCAATCCTCTGTGGCCCGTTCGTCGAGGCTACGCTGACTGGCGCCCCACCGGAACGAGACGAAGGTGTCAACCGCTTTTTCGATGCTCTGGGAAAACTTTCAAGGCTCAACGGAGACCGGCTGTTCTGGGTGCTTGGAGTTGATATGGCCCACGTCGGCCGGCGCTATGGTGGTCCGACCATCGCGCGCGCCAACGAGGGTGAAATGGTCGAGGTCGCGGGACAGGATAAGACTCGGCTCGATCGTGTCTGCGCCGGTGACGCGGAGGGCTTTCTCAGCCTTGTCGCCGACGACGGCGACCCGTTGAACTGGTGCGGATTCTCGCCGATCTATACCTTCTTGCGGGCGGTCAATGGGGCCCAGGGTAGTGTCGTCCGCTACGATCAATGGAATATCGACGAGGAGTCCGTGGTCTCGTTTGCAGCCCTCGAGTTCCGCGCCGGGTGATGAGGGCCCGGGGTGTGCTAGATGATGAATCGCAACGAAGACGGCATGACCGTGATTGCCGCAGGGGTCGATCCCGCCGACTCGCCGTCCAGATCCATGGCCAATTCAGGGCTACCGGAGATCTCGACACTCCGCGCTCTGAGCATTTGGACTTGCGAATTGAGAAGGTGACTTCCATCCCAGACGCGAGTCAACTCGCGGACAATACCTGCGCGGCTGACATTATCTGCAATCAACACATCGAGTAGACCATCGTCAAACTCAGCCAGTGGAGCGAGCTTCATCCCGCTTCCAGCATACCTGCCGTTCGCGACGACTATCAGGTCGCTTGAAACCTCGAGCTCGCGGCTCTTGTCGAGTAGAAGGCGAACTGGGCGATTGCGGTAGTTGCGAAGCGCACCCAGAGCGGCGAAGACAAATCGTGGCTGTCCACCAACCCATTGCGGGAGGATGTTGCGCCACGAATTGACGCGCGCAGCCGTCGCTCCGCCAAAGCCGAAACTTCCGGCGTTGACAAGGAAGCGCTGCTGCTCGGCTCCGTCGAGATCGCGAAGCACAACGCTCGCGATGTCGATCAACCGCACTCGATCACGGGCGATCGCCGCAACTGCGTCCATCGTCGTCACAATGCTGAGTGAGCGGCAGAAATCTGAGCCCGTTCCGCTTGGAAGCAGACCGATCGCGGCTGCGGGATTGATCGCGGACGGATTGATCGCAGAACCGGAGAAGTCGAAGTATCCCGAGACAACCTCATTGAGTGTCCCATCGCCACCGACCGCGATGATCCTCGTCTCCCCGGCAGCTATCGCGGCGCGCGTCAATCTGGCCGCGTCGCCCGGACCATTGGTGATGCGTTCAGAAAAGTCCAGGCCGAGGCGGATCAAACCCTGTCGCGCAATCTCAAGATTGCGTAGAGTTGCTCCGCTGGCTGCGGCTGGATTAACGATCAGCAGCATAGCGTGCCAACAATAGGGGATTCTCGAGCGCAATGCTACGGTGGTCTATTCGTAACGAAGACACTCGATCGGATCCAGACGGGACGCTTTCCGCGCGGGCAAGACACCGAAGATGAGGCCAATGCCGACAGAGACGACGAACCCGGCAACAACCGCCCAGAGCGGGATCGACGCCGGCAATTGCGGGATGAAGAACATGATGACGTAGCTGACGATGACAGCGAGCGCGACTCCAATCACGCCGCCGAGGCCGGTCAGTGTCATCGCCTCGAAGAGGAACTGACTAACGATATCCCGGCGCCGCGCCCCGATCGCCTTACGCACACCGATCTCACGAGTCCGCTCGGTGACTGAGACGAGCATGATGTTCATGACCCCGATCCCACCGACAAGGAGACCGACCGACGAGATTGCAATCGCAATCAGGCCAACATACTTGGTGATCCCGTCAAACTGCTCGATCATCTTGTCGGCAGTGCTGAGGTCAAAATTGTTCGGCTCATTGAACTTCACTCCGCGCTGGCGGCGGAGAATCTCCTCGACCTGATCCATCGCCTGACGCAACATGCCACTCCTGGCTCGCATGATCAGCATCATGTAATCGCGGTTTGGGAACATCTTCGCGGCTGTCTCGAATGGAATAAAGACGGCGCTGTCCTCTTCGTTCTCACCAAAAAAGCCGCTCTTCCGTTTGTCGAGGACACCGATGATCAAAAAGTTCTTGCCAGCCAGTTCAACCTCTTCCCCGACAATTTGACTCTTCTGTGGAAAGAGCGCTTCGGCAACGCCAACCCCGATGACCATCACCTGACGACGGTGCTCATCGTCAATCTCATTCAGGAATCGACCTTCCTGAATCGACATGTTTGTGACCGTCGCGTAGCTGGCTGAGACACCCTGCAGGTCTCCCTGCTTATACGTTGTTCCCTTGTACTTGATGGTCCGATCCGTCCACCACGTGAAGAGACACTTGGAGATGTCCTCGATGGCTGGCGCCTGGTCGCGGATCGCATCGGCATCCTCACCGCGAAGGGGCTTGCGCGTCAGCTCTGACCGGTCGCGAGAGCCAACGCGAGGGCCAGTGGTCAAATGAAACGCGTAGATGTTATTTGTGCCGTACTCTTCGACGATATTGACGATGCTGCTTCGCAATCCAGTGAGGATGGACGCGATCGCAATCACGACCGTGACGCCGATAACGATCCCGAGCACGGTCAGAAAACTGCGAAACTTGTGCGCCCGGATCGTGCCCAGCGCCATGCGGATCGTTTCCAACGGAATGAAGCGGCGCAGTTGCACGCGATCTCCTCAGTTCTTGGTGAGAGCGACTATCGGGTCGAGCCGGGCCGCCTTGAAGGCCGGATAGATCCCAAAGATCATGCCAATCCCCACGGAAACGAGGAGAGAGAGCAGGACGTAGCCAAATGTGATCGACATCGGGATCGGCGTCGCAATCCTGACGAGCGTTGCAATCATCCAGGCAAGCAGGAGGCCAAAAGCGCCACCGACAGACGAGAGCAATGACGACTCAATCAGAAACTGGACCAGAATCTGTCGACTGCGTGCTCCGACAGCCTTGCGCAAGCCGATCTCGAAAGTCCGCTCGGTCACTGAAACAAGCATGATGTTCATGACGACAATGCCGCCAATAACCAGCGACAAAAGGGTAATCGGTGTCACCACCAACGCAATCGTCGCGGTAAACTGATCGACCTGGCTATTGACCTGACCGACATCCACCATGCCGAAGTCGTCCTCGGTATCGCCGATCAGTTTGTGGCGACTCCTCATCGCCATCCGCGCCTCTTCAATAGTTGCTTCGAGGGCCTCGTGGTTTTCAGATCTTCCGTGAATCTGCAGGCTCTGGCGCCGTCCGAACATCTTGCCGTAGGTAGTAATTGGGATGTAGAGATGGTTGTCGAGCGAGTCTCCGAAGAGTGAGCCGCGTTTTGACTCAACTCCGACCACCGTCAGAGAGACTTCCTTGACCTTCAGTATCTTGCCAATCGGATCTCGTCCCTCGAAGAACTTCTCTCGTAGTTCGTACCCGATGACACAGACCGCGCCGGCGTGATCAACCTCATAGGGTGCAAGGAAGCGGCCCTCACTGATTGCCTTGTTCTCGATCTCGACCAGATTTGCTGTCACCCCTGCAATCTGAGTCCCAAAGACCTCGTGCCCATCCTGCTTCAAATCGACACTCGTCGAGAGTCGCGCGCCGACATCAGCGCAGGAACGACAATGTTGCTCGATCCACTGAAAGTCCTCCCAATAGAGTCGCTTGTTACGTCGATCCACTCGCTCCCACTCGTCCTGAGATCTGTTACCCGAAAACGCCATCCTCGCGATCATGAAGTGGTTGATGCCAAGGACACTCGAGACTGTCTGGACAACGTATCGGTTGAAGCCATTTATCGAGGCTCCGACAACCACCACAGATGCCACTCCAATAATGATTCCGATGAGCGTCAGGAAGGCGCGCAGCTTGTGCGCGAAGAGCGATTGCAGCGCAATCCGCGCGGCATCAAAGTAGAATGAGTAGAAGTAACGCATCGGGCTGTCGTTTCGATCCGAGGCTCAGGATCGAGCCTATCCTCGTTTGGCACCTCGCGAGACCCTGGACCAGGAGCGTTTCTGCGCCTTGCAGATAACGGTCATACGACCTGGCACCGCCCTCATGTTCCAAACTAATAACGAGCTGAATCCGGTTTTGTTAACTGGCAGAGTAAGCGTGGAGGCATGTCGGAACCCACCCGCGACGGCGAATGCATGGTCAGTTCCACTCAACAAGGGGGCGGATTGGCGCCTCGTGTCGAAGCAGCGAGAAGGTCAGTGGCCGAGGATCACAACCGAGACGCTGCGGTCGCGAGGACCATCCAGTTCGAGAAGGAAGATGCGCTGCCAGCGGCCTAACTGCAGGTCGCCCTCAACCAGGTTGACGCACTCGGAGGCGCGGAGAAAGAGAGCACGGCAATGCGCAAAGCCATTACGACGCTCGTCGGGAGTGAGATTCGCCGTCCGGATCGAGAAATCGTCGTGTCTGTAATCGGCCTGTGTTGGGACCAGTCTCTCGAGCAGATCCCTCATGTCGTCAAGAAGGAGCGGCTCGTGCTCATTAATGATGATCGCCGTCGTTGTATGACGCGTTTGAATATTGACGAAGCCGGTGCTGATTCGCGACTCGGCGACGAGGGTCTTGATGCGGTCGGTGAGGTCGACGAACTGCAGCGCGTCATCCGTCGGAATGGTCAGTTCGTGAAAGCTGCAGCGGCTTTCGATCTCGAGGACATCGATTGCTTGTGGCATTTCTCAGTCTCCTTTGCCTGAACGAGGTGCGATCGGTGGTAGTAGAAAGGTTGTCCTCTTGTGCCCGAGACTCTCTTCGTCATCGATGATCATACTGCCGAGCCAGCGGTCGAGCGGTTCTCCAGAGCGAAGCAGTAACCGCGGCTCATCCACGTCGCGGGGCAGATCAAAGACGACGTCAAGGACGCCACTTTCACCGGGGCGGAGAGGCGGAAGATGAGGCAGCTTGTCGAGCGCCTGAAAGCGGCGACCGGCCCTATCGAGAATGGTCAGGTCCAGAGCGGGCGGGTGAAGTTCGGCGCGCCCCGCATCACTGCGGTACTTGACGGTGACAGCATAGAAGATGCCTTTTGGCACCCGCTGCCTGTTTGTTGCGAGGACGTCGATCTGTTTGACCTGATCTACCGAGAAGAGGAAGTGAGCATCGAGCAGGAAGCCGCCGAGGCGGAATTCCTCCTGAGGGGCGAGCGTGCGCGCCTCGCTCCGGCGCGAGGACCAGCCAAGCGCTGCGAAGTAAAGAGCGGCCCAAACAACAAGGAAAGCGGCGGCCGCCCCTGCGAAGCGCGGTCTACCCAGAAAACCCGCTGAGACGGCCGAAATGATCCCCGCAGCCGTTCCGAGAATGAAGAGCAGGAGAAAAAGAACCACTTGTTCACCTCGCTGCAAAGTACTTGGTTTAGCCAAGCATGAAGACAAAACAAAAACGGTCTGTTGCGCTTATCTCAACGATCGCGTGAAGCGCGGATGAGTGCTTCCATATGAGCAAGATAACGCTCGAGCGCGCGACGACCAATCATCGTCAGCCGGTACTCGGTTCTCGGGATGCGTCCAGCAAACGACTTGTTGCAGGCGACGTAGTCCGCCTCTTCGAGCTTTCGCGCGTGAACGCTGAGATTACCGTCCGTCGTTCGCAGGAGTTCCTTGAGCTCGTTGAAAGTCATCGACTCATTGGCAGCGAGCGCACTGACGATTCCGAGTCGCATCCGTTCGTGAATCAGATTGTCGAGATCCGGCGCGCGCTCAGCCGCCCGCAGACCACGCAACGCACGGACGCCCGACCGTCTGGCGCCGTCGGCTTGTTTGACACCCGATTTAGCCACCATACCTCCTTGCGATGATCGCGCCGAAAACGATGTGGACTCCTCCAAAGCCGAGGCCCATGAACGCTTCCGGCCAGGGCGCAGGAAGGAAGAGCGCGATCGACCCGAGGGCCATGAAGGAGAGTCCCATGATTGGGACAATGCGAACCGAGAACGCGCCGCCAGTGACTACGCCTGCACCGTAGAGGAGCAGCCAGAGACCAGGAAGCGCCTCGAAGTGTCCGGCCCTGGAAAGTGCGAATGTCAGAAGAGCCCCGGCGACCAGTGGCGGAGCAAGGCTGAGAGTAAACTTACGGCCGGGTCCGGTCGTCAGTTTGACCTCCGCCAGCCGGGCCTTGCGACGCATCGAAGCGACTCCGAGGACGATCGCGATGAGGGCCTCACCAAGCCAGACGAAGCGCCATCGACTCGAAGCGGCAGAACCGCCTGCGAGGAGCGCTGCGATCGTCGCGGTCAGGCCGATGAACATGGCTCCCCAACCGGGAACACCGGTAAACGAACCTGCTCGCTCCATCGTCTCGCGAATAAAGCGGAGATTGTCCATCGCCCGCGCATGCAACGCCGGCGGCTCCGATGACGATGCTATTTGCTCTCGCAACACTCTCGACTCTCCCTCTCGCGCCCCTCTTGCTGCCGGTCTTCCTCTGACACGTCTCATCCTACCTCAACCTTTCAACCAAGACAAGTACTTTGTGCCACAAAGATGAATGACTGGCCAGGTTGGGTCGGGCATACTCGTCTTGGTAATTTCAGAACTTATGACCGCGATTGTGACGTATCTTGAGACGAAAGTCGTCTCCCTTGACAGAGACAACTTTGCACATCTCGTGCAATCGCGAGCGGAGGCGGACGCCGACCCGGTCCGTCAGACTCTCCTCGTGAGGTGTCCCCGGTTCGTCCAGATAATTTGTCGTAAAGATCGTCACCTTCTTGTCGTTGTATCGCGTATTGATGATCTGCGTCATCGTCTCGCGCACCCACTCAGTCGGCTTCGACGCGCCCAGCTCATCGAGCACCAGAACCTCGCTCTCGTAGATCGGAGCGAGCACCCTCAACTCGGAACTCTGCGACACCGAATTATAGCTATCCTGAATCTGCTTCTTCGGATTTATACAAAATGCAAACAATCAAATCGTATTATAAATTTGCAAAGCTAAGTATAGTGGACAAGCAGATTGAACGGTATGAAAAAGTAATTGCAGAATACCAGGATTTTGCGGATCGTTTTCCAGAGAGTGCATTGCTTTCCGAAGCAAAAGAATACAACAATTTAAGTTTAAACAACATTAAAGAAATTCAAAATGAGCAAATTAAGACGTCTTCAGAGTTCTAGCACCAGTAGCGTTGTAGAGCCCAAAAACCTATTTGATCTTAAGCAAAAGACAGGAAATCTGTACGAATCTATTGCAATTATTGCAAAAAGATCAAACCAGATAAACATCTCTATAAAAGAAGAATTGCACAATAAGTTGGAGGATTTTGCAAGCCATACAGATAGTTTGGTGGAGATACATGAAAATAAGGAGCAGATTGAGATATCTAAAG
>JANNRD010000178.1:0-5808 GCA_031401095.1 Acidobacteriota bacterium | reverse complement strand
GCAGCCTTGCGATTCGCCTTAGCTAAGGCCGATTCGACTACTTCAGTGGAGGCGACATGCCCGGAATGCCGCCTGAAGGGTCGCCGGATTGGCACGATGTCGAGACCCCTGTCGGGCGTGCTGTCGGTCCCGTCGAGGCATCTCTCCTCAATCACCACGGAAACCGTGATTCGATGAACGCCTTCTTTGTCAGCGCGCTTCGTCCGCAGGTCTTCATCATGCCGGTCTGGTCGTCCGACCATCCGAGCCATACGGTGCTGGCGCGTCTCCTTTCGAAGAGACTCTATTCCGAACCACGCGACATATTCGCGACCGGTATGATGGAGGCGAACCGGATCGTCATCGGACCGATGCTCGATCAATTGAAGAGCTCTCAGGGGCATATCCTGCTGAGGGTGGCTCCCGGCGGAGATTCGTTCCGAGTGATCATCATCGAAGACTCGGCCGAGACCTATCGGATCAAAGCGGTTCACGGTCCGTACCAGTCCCGGTGAAGATTTGAGAAGATGGAAGAGCGGTGGCACAATGTGAACAGTCCCCGTTACGCAGGTTTACAAGCGGAGGAATCCTCATGACCCCCAAGGGCTTTGCGCTCGCTTCAGTGACCATCGCTGCGCTCGCACTGACTTCGTTGCCGTTTGTCGCGGATGCACAAAACACCGCGCAACAGTTGTCGTATCCGAAGACCAGGAAGATAGATCACGTTGATACCTACTTCGGGACCAGGGTCGCGGACGAATACCGGTGGCTTGAAGATGACAACGCGGCCGAAACGGCTCGATGGGTTGAAGAGCAGAACAGGGTCTCATTCGCCTATCTTGAACGCATTCCCTTCCGCCAGAGGATTCGCGAGCGCCTCGAGAAGCTATTCAACTACCCGAAGATCGGCTCGCCATCGCGTCGTGGAGAGTACTACTACTTCTCGAAGAATGATGGTTTGCAGAACCAGAGCGTGCTTTATCGTCAAAAGGGCTTGAACGGTGCTCCCGAAGTGTTCCTTGATCCAAACAAGTTCTCGACTGACGGAACTGCGCGCATGGGAGCTTTCGCGCTCTCGAAGGATGGTCGGTACGCAGCATATGGAATTTCGCGCAGCGGATCGGACTGGCAGGATTATTTTGTCATGGAATCTGACTCGAAGACGGTCCTCTCGGACAAGCTTGAATGGGTCAAGGTCTCGGGCATTGCCTGGCAGGGCAATGGATTCTACTACAGCCGATATGATGCGCCCGCGAAGGGCTCCGAGCTTTCATCGAAGAACGAGAATCACAAGGTCTTTTATCATCGCGTCGGAACGCCGCAATCGGCCGACACTCTGATTTATCAGGATGCGGCCAATCCGCAGCGGTTTCATCAGGTGGGCACCACCGAAGACGAGCGCTTTGCGATTCTCAACATCTCCGAGCGCGGCAAGGGCAAGAAGGGCAACGCCCTCTTCTTCATGGATGCAACCAGGAGCGATAAGAAATTCGTTCCGATCATCGGCGAGATCGGTGACGACAACTATGGTGTGATCGACAATCTTGGCGACAAGTTCCTCATGGAGACAGATCGGAAGGCGCCAAACAGCCGCGTCATCCTCTTCGATCCGAAGGCGCCAGAGGAGAAGAACTGGAAGGATATTCTGCCGGAGAAGCCAGAACCTCTGCAGAACGCGCAAAGCTCCGGCGGCAAGCTCTTCGCGACCTATCTCAAGGACGTTGCGACAAGGGCATACGTCTACAGCATCGAGGGAAAGCTGGAGAACGAGATACGGTTGCCGGGTCTTGGATCGGCCGGCGGGTTTGGCGGTAACAGCGATGACAAGTTCGTTTTCTACTCCTTCGCATCGCTCAACTATCCCGGTACGATCTTTCGCTACGACATAGCTTCGAAGCGCTCGACGCTCTTCCGAACCCCTGAAATTCCGGACTTCAAGCCCGCCGACTATGAGACGAAGCAGGTCTTCTACAACAGCAAGGACGGGACGCGGATACCCATGTTTCTGGTCTACCGGAAGGGCCTCAAGCTGGATGGAACGAACCCGACACTGCTTTACGCCTACGGCGGCTTCAACATCACAACCGCGCCAAACTTCAGTTCGCTGCGGCTAGCGTTGCTCGAACAGGGTTTTGTTTATGCTTCGGCCAATATCCGCGGCGGTGGCGAGTATGGAGAGAAGTGGCACGAAGCCGGAACAAAGCTCAAGAAGCAGAACGTTTTCGATGACTTTATTGCCGCGGCTGAATGGCTCATCGCGAACAAGTTTACGTCGCCCGACAGGCTTGCCGTACAGGGTGGCTCAAACGGCGGGCTGCTGGTCGGTGCCGTCATTAATCAACGGCCGGAGCTCTTCCGCGCCGCGATCCCGCAAGTCGGCGTCATGGACATGCTCCGCTTCCACAAGTTCACGATTGGGTGGAATTGGATACCGGATTATGGCTCGAGTGACAATGCTGAGGAGTTCAAGGCGCTGCTGGCTTATTCGCCGCTGCACAATATTCGTCAGGGTGTGAAGTATCCGGCGACACTGATCACGACGGCTGACCACGACGATCGAGTCGTGCCCGCGCATTCGTTCAAGTACGCGGCGACGTTGCAGGAAAAGGCGCGCGGTGACAACCCGGTCATCATCAGGATCGAAACAAAGTCAGGTCACGGTGCCAGCAGCACGACCAAACAGATCGAGCAGACGGCCGATATCTACTCGTTCCTGCTCTACAACCTCGGCGTAACTCCGAAATATGAGGGCTTGGCCGCACGGTAGGGTCACGCCTGATTCTGTCGTCGCCCCGTTAAGCCACCCCCCGGCTCGCTGCGGGGGGTGAAGCCCGGTCCCCTCCCCCCTCGATTCTCACTTACCAACTTTGTGCTAGCTAATTAAAGATAATGCGCATATCCTTTAACTAGCTAATTCCTAATTAAAGGCACCTTTACGCACGATGGAAGATAAGCAGAATCAGAGGCTTGGGCGGTACGTTGTCTCCACTTTGGCTGGAGAGTCCATCCGTGCCTTCGTCCCAGCGCCCCTCCCCCCGATCCCTGCAGTCCGCCTGGAGGGGCTTCAAGTCGTTCTTGAGCAAGCCAATCGAGCGCTGGGCCGGCTGGATGGGCTTGCTTCCGCCCTTCCCGATCTCTCTTTGTTTATTTATGCCTACGTGCGGAAGGAGGCCGTGCTCTCCTCGCAGATCGAGGGAACACAGTCGTCGCTCTCTGACCTTCTCCTTTTTGAGAACGAGGAAGCGCCCGGGGTTCCCCTCGAGGATGTCCGCGAAGTATCGAATTACGTAGCTGCCCTTTCTCATGGCCTGAAGCGAATGCGTGAGGGCTTTCCGCTTTCACTGCGTCTCATTCGCGAGATTCATGAAGTGCTTCTCTCGCACGGACGAGGCAGCGATAAAGGGCCAGGCGAGTTCCGCCGAACTCAAAACTGGATTGGCGGCACTAGACCAGGGAACGCCACGTTCGTTCCTACCCCGCCCAATCTCGTGATGGAATGCATGAGCCAGCTTGAGCTCTTTCTGCACGACGATAAGCAAGAACTCCCTCTGCTCATCAAGACCGGTCTCGTTCACGTGCAGTTTGAGAGCATTCATCCGTTTCTCGACGGCAACGGCAGGCTGGGACGGCTCCTCATTACGTTCTTGCTCTGCGCTGGCGGTGCTTTGCAGCAACCCATTCTGTATTTGAGTTTGTTCTTCAAGACTCATCGGCCGGCCTATTACGATCTCCTGATGGGAGTGCGAACGGCAGGCAATTGGGAAGCGTGGCTTGAGTTCTTTCTTACCGGCGTGAAGGAGACATCAGACCAGGCGGTCAATGCGGCTCGTCGGATTGTTGCGGTTCTCGAGGCCGACCGGAAAAGGATCGAGAGCCTGGGTCGTGTCGCGCGATCAGTCTCGCGCGTGCACCAGTACGCGCAGACACATCCGATTCTCTCGATCGCGTCAACAGCCGAGAAGATTGGGATTACCTTTCCAACGGTGGCAAGCGCCGTTGATCATCTGCTGCGACTGGGAATCCTGCGCGAGATCACAGGCAAACGGCGTCGCAGACTGTACGCCTATGGGGCTTATCTCGATATTCTGAATGAGGGGACGGAGCTGCTTCGGTAAGGCGTCGGGGCGCACAGGTCCAACGGTTGTGGGTCTGCTGTCGCACGGGCGGTGCGATTTGCCAAATCGTGCTATCTGGCGGTATAGCCACCGTCCACCATAAGATGTGTTCCGGTGATGAAGGAGGCTTCGTCAGAAGCCAGAAAAAGGATTGCTTGCGCTACTTCTCGGGGATTGCCCACACGGTTCAACAGATGCTTCGGCCCCTCTTCCGCGAGAAACTCTTCCAGCGTCATTCCAGCCTGCTCCATATGATCGTAAGACGCGCGCGTCAGGATCGTTCCCGGGCAAACACAATTGACGCGAATTCCAAACGGCGCGAGATCCATCGCCATATTCCGTGTCATCTGCACAATTGCTGCTTTCGTCGCACTGTAGGTCACAAAATGGGGTTGAGCGACAAAACTTGAGATCGAGCCGAGATTGACGATCGCACCGCCGCCACCTCCCTTCATCGCCTCTGCCGAGAATCGGCTGACCATTGCAGTCCCGACGACATTCACCCCAAGTGACCGTTGCCAATCTTCGATCGTCGCCTCAATTCCCTTGAGGACGAACGCAGCTGCGTTATTGACGAGGATGTCGAGACGGCCGTAGGCCTCGATCGCTGCCTGGGCGACGCGCCTCGCGTCTTTCTCGAGAGCCACATTTGTCGGGACGAACATCGCCTTCCCCTGTTTACCCTCAATCAACGCAACCGTCTCACGTCCAGCGACTTCGTCCAGATCGGCGACAACAACCCAACCGCCCTCTTCAGCAAAAAGCTCGGCAGTTGCACGTCCTATCCCGGCAGCGCCTCCCGTGATAATTGCAACCTTGTCCTTTAGTCTCATCAGCCGATCCTTCCATCTGGATGACGCACCAGGACATCCGGTTCGTACAACGGAATGAAAATCTCGGACTCGCGTTTGATCCGGTTGCAGGCAACGTAAAACTCTTCGAGACTCTCCTGAATGCCAAGTGGCTCCATGGCTTCGATATTCTCGTATCTAAAGACACAGTCCGAGACTGCAACGCGACCAGCGCTCGTCTCAATCACATAACACATGGATGATCGGTGATGGACTCCGGCCCAGAAGCAGTTCAATCCCGGAATGATCTCGTCTTCGTCCTCGAGCAGACGCAGTTTGTCGTTTCCTTCGAAGATGAGGTAGTGCAGCGCTTCGTACGGTATTCGCAACTCTCGCGGGACGTGCATGGGGAACTTCTCCGCGTGAAAGTCCTCGATCCAACCGCGTTTCGAGAGACAAATTTGGGCGTTCTTGAAAAGATGAATATTCGCGGTCGCGTAAGCCTGCAGCGGGGTCAGCAGGACATAGTCGACATCCTCTGGTTTGATGCCGATCGAGGCAAGCGCCGTCAGCGGACGCTCGCTCTCAGTGCGCGCGAGCTTGCCACGGTCGCCGAAGGCCACACCCCACCTCTCGTTGAGAGTAGTCAAGTCCGCTGGCGGGCCAGTGTTGATGATCGCTGTCTTGCCGCCTCCACGGATGACCACCATCCAGAAATAGAGTTTCACCCAGTCGTTCCAGTGGCTCATCCAGAAGACTTCTGGTCCCGCCACCTCACATTCGCCCATCTTCAGAACCTGAATCTGGAAGCTCATCGTCGTCCCCTTAGAGAAGGAGTCATTAGTAACTAGTGAAAAGTGATGGGCAGAGCGGAAGAGGCTCACGCGAAGCCGCGAAGGCGCAAAGGCCGGTCTGGGAGGAGG
>JANNRD010000177.1:0-2521 GCA_031401095.1 Acidobacteriota bacterium | reverse complement strand
CTGGCACCGCTTTCCTCCTGATTGCGGTGTTGCGGCTTTCGATCTCGAGGAAAGCGGTGCCAGGCACCCGCACTCCAAAAAGGGGTCTCTCCTTCTCAAACTGACCCACGACACCGATTGGGGGGCCGCAGAGTGCCAGGGAGCGCTGGTCTCTCTGCCGGCGCCCCGTTGCGCCCTTTGCGGCTTTGCGCTAAAACCATAGCTGGAGATGGCTCCTCATGGATCGTCCGAATCAGGTTGCACGACATGTTGCTCAATCGGGCTGAGGCCTTTACCAATCGCGATGACGCTTATCCGACCTTCGCTGCGAATGTGCCTCAAGGTGAGATTCGCGATGGTCGCTATTTCGCCCGCTTTGTCGACTCGCGCCGTGAGCTCGATCAGGTCCTTCGTCTCCGTTTCGAGGTCTTCAACCTCGAGTTGGGCGAAGGGCTCGACGCTTCGTTTGCGACCGGTCTTGATCACGACAAGTACGACCTGAGATGTCACCACCTCGCCGTCTACGACGCTCGAGACGGTCAGATCGTCGGGACTTATCGTATCCAGTCCAGCGCTATGGCTGCAGCGGGGTACGGCTTCTATTCGGCCAACGAGTTCGATCTTGAGAGCCTTCCAACAGAAATCATTGACCATTCCGTCGAGCTGGGCCGGGCTTGTATTCTTCCATCGCATCGCAATACACAGGTGCTCTTCCTCCTCTGGAAGGGCCTCGCGACATACGTGCGTTTCAACGCCAAGCGATTTCTTTTTGGATGCTGTTCACTGACGAGCCAGGACCCACATGAAGGACTTGCGACATACGAACATCTGAGGCGACAGCACCTGCTTCACCCGGAGATACTGGTCGAGCCCAAACCCGGATTTGACTGTCGCTTGATCGCTTCGGGCCAGAGAAGAGACGTCAAGCTGCCGAGACTCTTCCGGACTTATCTCCGCTTTGGGGCAAAGGTCTGTGGACCACCAGCGATCGACCGGGAGTTCGGGACAATCGATTTCCTGGTACTCTTTGATGTTGCCGAGATGGATCAAGGCAGCCATCGTCTCTTTTTTGGCAACTGATTCGGTATCAAATCATGCGATTTCTTCGTGTTGCGATCCGCCTGCCGTTGCTTGGTATTGCGACTGCGACCTTCTACACGAGTTGGAGAATTGCCAGGGCCCTGACTACCGGCTCACCAGAGATTCGCAGGCGTTGGCGAAGGCGGATGACAAGAGGGTGGGCGATCACGGTCGCGCACATTCTTGGGGTCAGCGTCACGACCCACGGCCTGCCCCCGACACCGCCGTTCTTCCTTGTCGCAAACCACCTTAGCTATCTCGACATCATCTGCTTTTCCACGCTGCTGGATTGTGTCTTCATTGCCAAGAGCGAGGTTGCCGAGTGGCCGATACTTGGTAGCCTCGCGAGATCGGTTGACACGATCTTTATCGACCGGACTCATTACCACGATATTCCCCGGGCTATTTCCCTGATTGAACGAGCAATGGGGCAAGGCAACGGAATCATTCTCTTTCCCGAGGGAACGAGCACAAAGGGGGATCAGGTGCTTCCGTTTCGACCTGGTCTGCTGGAACCCGCTGCGCGTCTCGATCTTCCCGTCTCACTGGCCGCAATCAGCTATCGCACACCACCGCGTCAGAAGCCGGCATTTCTTTCGGTGTGCTGGTGGGGTGAGATGGCTTTCCTGCCGCACTTCCTTCAAATGTTGCAGCTGAGTAGCTGCGAGGCATCCATTCACTTTGGTGCGCAAGCGATCCGCAACGAAGATAGGAAGGTCCTCGGGCGTCAACTCTGGACGGCAGTCTCGAAGGAGTTTGTTCCGCTCATCACGGCGCAGGAAGAGCAGGAGGTCCTGCTGCGCAATCCCGAGTACTTTCCCGCGCGGTACTGAGGTTCCTCCATGCCGCAATCCCGCCTCAAGAGGTGGGTCTTTGACCTGCTCATCCTGTATTCCGCGCTGCTCTTCATTTCGACCGTCGTTCGTTACCGCTGGCTTGGCGAGTCCATCACCCGCGAGAAGATGGTCGACGTGCGTTCGGTGGCACGCGGCTCCATCACCGGCCAGACGGTCTCGATTGCATATGAGGAGTTTCGGCCAGCCCAATCCCAGCAGACTCTGCCAGTTCTGTTGCTCCACGGCAGTCCCGGGCGAGGCAGCGAGTTTGAACGGCTGATTCCATTGCTCAGCGGAATGCGCAGGGTCATTGCACCCGATCTTCCCGGTTTTGGCGGGTCGACACATTCAGTGCCTGACTACTCGATCGAGGCGCACTCCCTCTACATCCTTCAGTTACTCGATGCGCTGCGTATCGACAGGGTACACGTCATCGGATTCAGCATGGGCGGTGGAGTTGCTCTCAATCTGGCTGAGCGTGCGCCGGAACGGATTGCCTCTGTGACGATGATAAAACATCTGAAAAAGCTTCCAATCCATTTAGAGCTGGAGACAAGGATAAAGTTTGGAAGGATTTCTTAAAGAATTCAAAACCAATTTCAAAAGCTGAGGCAATCCAAAAAATG
>JANNRD010000176.1:0-2863 GCA_031401095.1 Acidobacteriota bacterium | reverse complement strand
GTTGCTGTCCTATCTGATTGAAGGCGTCGAGTGGGTCGCGCTTAAGATATTTGGATAGGGAGCTGCGAGCCGCAGCACCCTGCTCTGGCTTGTTCGAAACGCTAATATGGCGAAGCAGTGGTTTATCATTCACACGTATTCGGGGTATGAGCGCAAGGTGCGCGAGAGCCTCAACACTCGTATTCAGGCGTTCAACATGGAGGACGAGGTAACGCAGGTTCTTATCCCCACTGAAACCGTCGTCGAGATGCGAGGATCGAAGCGCGTCGAGAGTACGCGTATGTTCTTTCCGGGCTACGTTCTGGTTGAGATTGGAACCAATGAGAAGGGCGACATCTCTGATCGCGCCTGGCACTTGATCAAGAGCACTCCAAAGGTGACCAGCTTTGTTGGTGGCCAGAAGCCGACGCCGCTCTCACCGGAAGAGGTTGACCAGATCGTCCACCATGTCGCGGTTGCGGCGGAGAAGCCAAAACCAAAGTTTACTTTTCAGCGCGGTGAGACTGTCCGTATTACCAATGGCCCTTTCACCAGCTTCATGGGGACGGTCGAAGATGTCAATCCCGATAAGAGCATGCTCAAGGTGAACGTCACGATCTTTGGCCGTGCCACACCGGTCGAGCTCGGGTTTCTTGAAGTCGAGAAGGTATCCTTTTCAGATGAAGGATAGCCAGGTGCAAGAATAGTTAAGATGACACTCGACTGTCTTCTCCTCTCCGATATGCGGTTGAGAAGCGGTCAGACAGGGGCGCGACGAGGGCCCGAAGGCGAGTTTTCAGATTATGGCGAAGAAGATTACGGGTTATATCAAACTCCAGGTTCCGGCGGGAAAAGCTAACCCCGCTCCTCCGATTGGCACGGCGCTTGGCCCACAAGGCGTCAACATCATGGAGTTCTGCAAGCAGTTCAATGCGAAGACAGCGAATCTGGGGGATGTCAAGATTCCGGTGGTGATTACAGTCTTTGCGGATCGTTCATTCACCTTTATCACTAAGACTCCTCCGGCAGCCGATCTTTTGAAGAAGGCGGCGAAGATTGAGAAGGGTTCCGGCAAGCCCAATCGCGAAAAAATGGGCTCGGTGACCCGGGATCAGATCGAGGAAATCGCAAAGATAAAGCTCCCCGACCTGAACACGACGAATCTCGCTTCGGCGATCCGGACGATTGAAGGCACGGCCAAGAGTCTCGGTCTTGAAATCAAGTAGCGCTCCCGGATCGAGGGAAGCGGATTAACAATAGGGAGTGACGGGAAACGGGCTGGGGACTTACAACTCGTTGAGGGTCACGCTAACACCTGAGGAGATCAAATGGCAGGAAAGAAGTACGCAAAGGCTCTCGCGCAGGTTGAGCAGGGCAGGCTTTATTCACTGGCCGACGCCGTCGGCCTGCTGAAGCAACTCGCGTTTGCGAAGTTTGATGAAACGGTCGAAATCACAATGGTACTCGGAGTCGACCCGCGAAAGGCGGATCAGCTCGTACGAGGAACGATTGTTCTCGCGCATGGCCTCGGTAAATCAAAAAAGGTGATCGTTATCGCCTCTGGCGACAAGCAGCGCGAGGCTCAGGAAGCTGGTGCTGACGAAGTCGGGGGAGATGATCTCGTTAACCGGATCAAGGCTGGGTACCTCGAGTTCGATGCGGTCATCGCGACTCCCGATATGATGAAGTCGGTGGGGACTCTGGGTAAGATACTCGGGCCTCGCGGTCACATGCCGAACCCAAAAACCGGGACAGTGACGATGGATGTGACAACTGCGATCCGCGAGACCAAAGCGGGCAAGGTTGAATTCCGCGTCGACAAGACCGGGGTGATTCACGTGCCGGTCGGAAAGGTCTCATTCGACTCCGACAAGATTGTCGAGAACGCGCAGATGCTCATTGACGCTGTCGTCAAGGCCAAGCCTTCGACCGCAAAGGGCAAGTACGTCAAGAAGATTAACATCACGACGACCATGGGCCCGGGCATTCTGCTTGATGCCGCCGCGCTCTCGGCATAGATGTTAGTTCCCTTCTCCTTTATCGTGGCTTTTTGTTTTTGAACGGGAAATTGAGAAATGAAGACAAGAGATGAGAAAGACGCGGAAATCGCGGCATTGAGAGACGAGTTCAGCGCCAGCGGCAACGCCTTCGTCGTCAGCTTTCAGGGGTTGACTGTTGAAAAAGACCAGCAGTTGCGCCGGCAGCTTCGAGAGGCGCAATTAAGCTATCGCGTGGTCAAGAACACCCTCGCCCAGCGGGCGGTTGAGAACACACCCCTAGGCGGGCTACGCGAGCACTTTGTTGGACCGACGGCGGTTGCCTTTTCTGAGAAGGACCCGGTTGGTCTCGCCAAAGTACTGACGAAGTTCGCGAAGGAGAATGCTCAGTTCAAGTTCAGGGCAGGCCTCGTCGAGGGCCGGGTCATCACCGTGCGTGACATCGAGGCGCTGGCAACGTTGCCATCGAAGGAGGAGTTGATCAGTAAGATCATGTTCCTCATCAATGCCCCGGCGCAGCGGCTGGCCGTTGCCTTGGCAGGCACGGCTCGCAACCTTGCGGTCGTCATTAGTGAAATAGCAAAACAGAAGGAAGCGCAGGTGTAGTCGCGCTTCTTGCGGATGTACTGATTATCGAGAGCTGCGACGCAATGTCAGGTCGCAGCCCTGTCGCGACGATCAATCAAGGAGTGATGCCCGAAGTTGATCTTGTGCGCCCGAGACGACGAGTCACGGGCGCCAAACAGGTAGACGAATCTTTTGGGGAGGACGTGCAATAGTTATGGCGGATATTCAGAATCTGATTGAGCAAATAAAGAGTCTGACGCTGCTTGAGGCTTCAGAGTTGGTCAAGGCACTTGAGGAGACCTTTGGCGTCTCAGCGGCGG
>JANNRD010000175.1:0-11179 GCA_031401095.1 Acidobacteriota bacterium | reverse complement strand
GTATCGGGTGAATCGGCCCTGCTTCTTGCCCTTCGACCAGACGCTACCCGTGCAGAACTGGACTCGTGGGTTTTGTATTCGGGCACGAATATCAACGCACTCAATCCGAAGTATTCCGGGAAACTGGGTCATGTTCGGATCGATTGTTTGAGCGCGATCACACGTCTGCTGGCCCCGCCCGGGCCGCCGGCGATCTAGGCCAGTATTGCCGGTTTTGGTTAAGAGATTTGCTGTGGTTTTCTGACAGATCTATCCTCCGACGATCCTGCTGCCCAGCCGCAATCGAAGCGGCTGCCCCACAAAGACGCGTCGGGCTTGTTCAAACGAGCCCGACGCGTCAAACTTGTTTGCGCTCCTTGACTCGCGCGACAATTCGACCGACATTCTTCATTAGCTATGAAAATCTCCAGCGTGAAGGCAGTCTGGCTGCGCTATCCAATCCCGGATTCTCTTCAGCACACCAGCGATTTCGGACGTCTCCGGACATTTGATGCGACCCTTGTCCGCATCGAGACGGACGCAGGTCTGGTCGGCTACGGAGAGGCGAAAGCCGCGGTTGGCAGTGCAGGTGTTTGCGGACCTCTCGTGTCGATCGTCAATGAAACGCTGCGACCGCTTTTGCTGGGCCAGGAATCACGCGATATCGGCAGGCTGTGGGAGATCATGTATAGCGGGGTGCGTGCATCCTACGCGTTGCGCTCAGGACGCAGTTTTCCCGAGCTCGATCGACGCGGGCTGCGAATCGCCGCGATGAGCGGAGTCGATCTCGCGCTTTGGGATCTCAAGGGCCGCGAGTTGGGACTGCCTGTCTATGAGCTTCTTGGCGGAAGATGTCGAGAGGCTGTCACGGGGTATGCTTCCGGTGGCTGGGCCGATGCACAGGGAATCGGGCGGCAATTGCAGCAGACGATCGAGCCCAACGGATTCAGGGCCGTCAAGATGAGGGTCGGAGCGATGGATGGCACGGTTGCCAACTCGATTGCACGAGTACGAGCGGCGCGCGAGGCGCTCGGGCCTGAGATTCGATTGATGGTGGATGCGCATGGGACCTGGGACACGAGATCGGCGTTGAGCTTCTGTCGGGGTGTTTCTGACTGTCAACTCTCGTGGATAGAGGAGCCGGTGAGCCCAGATGATGTCCGTGGCATGGCGGAGATTCGCGCGGCGACCGACATTCCCATCGCTGCTGGCGAGAGTCTCTCGACGCGTTTCGAGTTTCGTGACGTGATCGATGCCCGCGCGGTCGATATTCTTCAGCCGGACCCCGCGATTGCCGGGGGGATTACCGAGGTAGCGCGGATTGCGGCATACGCTTCCGCGCACCAACTGACTCTCGCCCCTCACCTCTGGGGGTCCGCGCTTCTCTTCGCAGCCGGTCTGCACCTTGCGGCGGCGCTGCCAAACGTTGTCACCGTCGAGTACTCGATGGGTTTCAATCCACTGTTGCGAGAGCTTTGCAGTCAGCCATTCCTCATCAGCGATGGTGAAGTACAGATTCCGAGCCAACCTGGTCTTGGTGTGACAGTCAACGAAGAGTTCGTTCGGGAATACACCTATTCGACATCTTGAGAAGAAGGAATTGAGGATGAAAGTTAAAGGAATTCACCACGTTGCCCTGATTGTCAGCGATCTCGAGAAGTGTCGTGATTTTTACACAAATTTCCTTGGTCTCGAGGAGCTGCCGGCGTTCGCGTTCGACTATCCCGTACAGTTCTATCAGATCAATGAGAAAGAGCAGTTACACCTCACAGAATGGAAGGACGATGTCTCGTTTCGGGGACACTTCTGTCTCGAGGTTGATGATTTTGGCGCCATCTTCAACCGTTCAAAGGAACGGGGGATCATCGACACGACTGCCTGGGGCAAGGTGCGTCAGCTCAAGAATGGCGCGATGCAGATGTTTATTCGCGATCCTTCCGGGAACCTGATTGAGATAACCTATCGCGGTGCCGAGCCGATTGATGAGCAGATCCGGCGGGATGAACTGTTTGAGAACGCGGATGTCTTTGTTTCAGGTCGGGCGGATGTGCGGGGCCGACGCTGACCTGTCTTGCCAATGACAGTTGTCTCGCGTCCGGAGTTTGATTGCATCGTCGCCGGAAATACTCATCATGCCGAGCCAGGATCGCCGGAACGAAGAGGCTGTTGTCAGCGAGAGCAAGCCAAAGCTCAAGAAGCCCCCGCTCTTCAGGGTCCTGCTTCATAATGACGACTACACGACGATGGAGTTTGTCGTCTTTGTTTTGCGCACCGTCTTCCAGCAGCCGGAGCAGGAGGCAATCAGAATCATGCTGCAGGTTCACCAGCAGGGGATCGGGGTTGCCGGTGTTTTCACGCATGAGATCGCCGAGACAAAAGTGGCCAAGGTCGTGACGCTGGCACAGGAGCATCAGTTTCCGTTACTCTGTAGCGTCGAACCAGAATGAGTTAAAAGCGCGACGAAGAGGTGTGCAATCGGTCAGTATGATTACTCGAGAATTACAAGCGACCCTCAACTCTGCCGCGGATGAAGCGATTCGCCGGAAACACGAGTTCCTGACACTTGAGCATCTGCTCTTTGCGATCCTCAAGGATCCTACTGGAAGTGACGCGATCAGCAATTGCCGAGGGGATTTGGCCAGATTGCGCTCAGATCTGGAGGAGTTCTTTGTCCAGAATCTGTTGCCGCTGCCAGATGGCAAGCAGCAGTTTCCGGAGCAGACCGCGGCCTTTGAGCGGGTTCTCGAGCGGGCGGCGCTCCAGGCTCATGCTTCCGGCAAACTGAAGATTGATGCTGGAAACATCCTCGCGGCGTTGTTTCAGGAGCCCAACTCGCACGCCCGGTTCCTTCTCGAAAGACAGGGTATCTCGAGACTGGACCTGCTCAACTACATCTCGCACGGCGTCTCCAAGGCCGGACGGAGCCCCGCAGGAAAGTCAGAGGGCATCGGAGACGAGGATGATGACGAGCGCCCGACTGCTGATCCGCTGCGCGCCTACACCGTTGATCTGATTGAACGCGCAGCCGCGGGCAAGATCGATCCCCTGATCGGGCGGGAGGCAGAGCTGCAGCGTACCCTCCAGGTCCTTGGCCGCAGACGCAAAAACAATCCGGTCTACGTCGGTGATCCGGGGGTCGGAAAGACAGCCATCGCCGAAGGGCTCGCGTTGAAGATCCAACAGGGTGAGGTTCCTGAGATGATCAAAGGCGCTGGGGTGTACGCGCTCGATATGGGCGCACTCCTCGCCGGCACCAAGTATCGCGGACAGTTCGAAGAGCGCTTAAAGATGGTCATTTCAGAACTCGGAAAGAAGCCTGGCGCGATTCTCTTTATCGATGAGATTCACACCATTGTTGGCGCCGGGGCGGTGAGTAGCGGTTCGATGGACGCCTCCAATATACTCAAACCGGCACTTGCCGCGGGAGAGTTGCGCTGCATCGGATCTACCACCTATGCCGAATACAAGAGCTCCTTCGAGAGAGATCGTGCACTCGCGCGACGTTTTCAGATAATTGAGATCAGTCAGCCGTCAGTTGCCGATACGATCAAAATCCTGGCGGGATTGAAGAGCTACTATGAAGAACATCACGGTGTCAAGTACAGCACCGGCGCATTGCGGGCTGCGGCGGAGCTTTCTGCGAAACATATCAATGATCGGCACCTGCCGGACAAGGCGATCGACGTCATCGACGAAGTGGGCGCGGCAGTCAAGCTGAGACCAGCCGAGGAGCGTCCGGAGGTGATTGATGAGCACGAGGTCGAGCTCGTCGTGGCGAGGATGGCGAAGATCCCACCGAAGACTGTCTCGGCATCGGACAAGGACCGCCTTGCGAGTCTTGAGGACGAACTGAAGTCGCTCATCTTCGGTCAGGAGAGCGCCATCAAGCAGGTTGTTAACTCCATCAAGCTCTCGCGATCAGGCCTCAGTCATCCCGACAAACCGATTGGCTCCTTCCTCTTCTCGGGCCCGACCGGCGTTGGCAAGACCGAACTGGCGAAGCAGTTGGCGCGCGCGCTCGGCGTCGAGTTCCTCCGATATGACATGAGCGAGTATATGGAGAAACATACCGTCTCGCGCCTCATCGGAGCTCCTCCGGGATATGTCGGTTTCGATCAGGGAGGGCTGTTGACGGACGCGGTCCGCCGGACACCGTATGCGGTTCTGGTGATGGATGAGATCGAGAAGGCCCACCCGGATGTCTTTAATATCCTTTTGCAGGTCATGGATCACGCGACACTGACTGACAACAACGGGAAGAAGGCCGACTTCCGTAACGTCATTCTCATCCTCACGACCAACGCGGGTGCCCGCGATCTGAGCGGTGCGAAGGTCGGATTCAGGCAGGGTGCGGGAAGCGGCATGGCCGTCACCGGAAGCAAGGGCAAAGGCGCGATCGAGAGGACGTTCAGCCCAGAGTTCCGCAATCGGTTGGACGCGTGGATCGCTTTTGAGCCTCTCGCCCTTGCAACGATCGAGAAGGTTGTCGACAAGTTCATCGAGGAGCTGCGCGGGCAGCTTGCTGAAAAGAAGGTGACCGTTCAACTCACCGACGCCGCGCGATCGTGGTTGGCAAGGAAGGGCTTCGATCAGCAATTCGGTGCTCGGTTGATGGCCCGGCTGATCCAGGCCAGGGTCAAGGAACCACTGGCTAGTGAGATACTATTTGGCTCGCTGGTCGAGGGTGGCCACATCGTCATCGACGAAGATGACGACGAGTTACAGCTCCGACACAATGAAAAGAAACTCGGTCAGCAAGACTCTTCCCTGTGAGCGCCTTTTGGAGGAGACGTGTCCCCAGCATTCGAACATCTGTTAATCGACCGCACCGGCGGGATCGCGCGGATCACAATGAATCGCCCCGAGCGCCGCAACGCGCTCTCTCATGCGATGATGCGGGAACTTGCCTCCTGCCTTCGTGAACTGCGCGATGAACCGGACGTGCGCGTTGTCATTCTCGCTGCCGCAGGCCCGGTCTTCTCCTCCGGCCACGATCTCAACGAGCTGATCGCACGCTCAATTGGCGAGTATCGAGAGCTCTTTGATACTTGCGTCGACCTCATGGCGACGATTGAGGCGATACCTCAACCGGTGATCGCGGAGGTTGACGGTGTGGCCACGGCAGCAGGCTGCCAGCTTGTTGCCACCTGTGATCTGGTGGTTGCTTCGACACTTGCTGCATTCGCCACTCCCGGAGTTCGCATCGGGCTTTTTTGCAGTACCCCGATGGTCGCTCTCAGCCGGGCGATTGGGCGCAAACGTGCGCTTGAAATGCTGCTCACCGGGGCACGAATAAGTGCGGGGACGGCGCTTGAGTGGGGCCTCGTCAACCGTGTCGTGCCGACTGAGACCCTTCAACAAGAGACAGGGAATCTCGCGCGAGGGATTGCCGAAGCCAGCAGTCTGACCGTCGGAATAGGAAAACAGGCCTTCTATGCCCAAATCGACCTCGACGAAGCTGAGGCCTACCGTCATACCAGGGAAGTGATGAGCCTCAACGCACTTGCCGAAGATGCGCAGGAAGGGATCGGGGCATTTCTCGAAAAGCGCAAACCCTGCTGGAAGGGCCGGTAAATGGGGCGCTCCAAGTCTCTTCCTTACGGTTCAAGTGGGCGCCAGTCGATGACTGGCGCCGAGCCATCATCACAAACCCAGACAATTGCTCTGATCTTCGGTCGCAAGCGCGTTCGACTCGCTTCAACCAGTGTCCAGTCACTCGGTTTGAATGCCTCACCGCGCATCAGGAAATGCTTCGAGCCGTCTTCTGACTCGTCGAACCGGAGCGAGAAGTCCTCGGTTGTCGCTTCGTCGGTGCGCACCTGAAGCTGGATCCGCCCATTCTGCCGTCGATACCTGACAACTCGACCTGTGAACGAAGTGAGGTGGTTTCGATCACAAGTGAGGGGTGAGGGGGGAGCGATTCTCTGAGCGAACTCCGTGCCCGGAAGGACCAACGTCAGAATCGCAATCACCATGCCAGAACACCACATGACTGACCCTCCACACCAGCCATCAGCAAGACGGAAGGCCTCTCCTAGCGCGCGGCGGCACGCGCAGACCTTGCTTCCCCTGGATGATAGCTGCTTTCAAGATTGGCTTTGATCTCTTCCGAGGTGAACCAGGCATTCTTGAACTGCTTCTTTGAGTAGAGCTGCGCCTGATCAAAGAAGTGTGGCGATTGTGGGTCTGCGTTCTGTCCAAACTGCAGCAACGATCTCGCGCGCACCCTCGGACTAAACTCAACCGTACTGACAAACGAATGGCCGACCGTGCCGTAGCGACGCTTCTGGCCCTTCGCCGCGGGTGAGTAAAAGTTAAAGATGATCCCGATCGGATCGCCGGGTCCACCAGCTACTGGCAAACTCGCTTTCTGGTCGCTGAACGGCTCGAGGAATCCACTGGTATGGACGCGTTGGATTCGATTTATCTCACCCCACGCGACGCGCCAGTCTCCCCACTGCTGCGTCAGTTCGCCCAGGACATTCTCGAGGATGGTCACTTGTCCAAACTGATCCCCCCGCGGCGGCATGCCGGGACGAGTCCTGCTGTAGAACCAGAGACTGAAGACGGTCATCGGCTCTGAATCGGTTGTGCTGACACCATTCCATCCCTTCAACGCCGAAATTGCTCCGGCGGTCTTTTCGGCGCGCACTGGATCGGTGGTCCTCAGCTTCTCCCACTCGGCGACAAGCAACGGAATCTGCGTCTCGGCTTCAATGACCCTCGTATCAAAGGCGGCGGCCGCCCAGTCTTCAAAGCTGAACTTGGCCCTGCTCGCAAGCAATCGACGAGACATCCGAGAGCGGGCGTTGTCGGTTTCGCTGACCATGTACGCAGGAAAGTTGCGAGGGTCGGGATTGCCCCTGCCTTCCTCGGTCGCAAGAAAGGGAGTGGCATTGCAGTTCTGCAGGAACCCTGAAGGCGGGTTGAGACTCTGAGGTAGCTCAGAAAGGGTGTGGTAACCCAGCCATTCAGTTCCCGGGTCCGAGCCGTCAACTGGCTTTGACCAGTCGTATTTCAAACTGCGCTTTGGAACGGCGCCGTTGTAGAGGTACCAGATATTGCCATCGCGATCTGCGTACATCGTGTTGAACATTGGAACGGCAACTCGCGCCATCGCCGCGCGGAATTCAGCGAGATTGCGCGCCTTACCCATGAGATAGCGCTGCTCGAGTCCGCCAGAGTCCTCAAACTTCGCCATTCTGACGGTCAGCGGCTTCCCATCACGAACGGCAACTACCGGCCCGTGATGCGTCTTCCTGAACTTGAACGTGCGGGGCTGGATTCCGCTCTCGCCTTTGACGGCGACAGTGGCGCTCCATTCGGTCGCCTTCCGGTATTCACTCCCGTACCGATAGTTGAGCGGGTTCTTTGGGTCGTCGAAAGACTCCTGCCAGACGTCGACGATGTCGGGGGCATTGACGGTGTGGCTCCAGCCGAGCGTCTCGTTATGCCCGAGCGTCGGGAAGGGCGAACCGGGGAAGTTGGCACCCGCGAGATTCCATCCACTTGCGCTGCGGACATGGCCCTCCAACCACTGGCCCGGGCCAAAGAAGGGCTGATGCGGATTGATGAGGAGCATCGTCCGACCGCTGGCACTCTTGTTTGCGCTGACCGCCCAGGTGTTCGAGCCAACCACGTCATCACCCAGCGACGATTCGGCAACTTCAGCGCGCTTCAAAGGTGGTAGCGCGTCGGTCAACCCGTTCGGCTTTGCCTCGACGACGGCACTTCGGATATCTGCGTCTCGGATACCCGCGCGGCGGTAGATAAACAACTGATACTGGGCAAATCGGCCAAAGGCGAGAACGTGCCACGGCTCGAACCTGGTGATCAGCCGCGGTTTGACCTGCTGATTCTTTTCAAGAAAGTAGTTCAATCCGTCGGCCGCCGCCTCGCATATCGACCGCATCTGGTCGCTCAGCTTCGGATACTCAGCACGCGAGATCTCGGCGATCTCGAGAGCCCGGTTGAGCAGGTCTGCTTCGAGCATCCGCTCGCCGTACACCTCGGAGGCTCGGCCCAGCGCCTGGATATAGCTATCCTCGATCTGCCAGAAATTGTCCTCGGCCTGTGCGTAAATGTAGCCGAAGACCACGCTGGAATCGGTCGGGCCCTGCACGTGTGGGACGCCCCAGGTGTCTCGTTGAATAGTCACCGAGTGTGCAATCTGTGAGAGGCGATCTTCTGCCGCAGAAAAGCCGAGGTCAACAAACGCCAGCGGGAGCAACAGGCTGGTGAGGGTGAGAATGCGGCGCCAATGAGCTGATTTCATGAGCTTGTTCCCTAATTGCAGCTATCGTTACTGACTTCCACCAAGTTTTCCGATGATTCCGTTCCATGGCGGGATGACGATCGAGACGTTACCCCGAGCGCGGCTCTGGCAAGCGAGTCGGATGGGGGAGTCGGGTTGACCATTGAACCCGGCATAACCGAAATCACTCATCTTGGTGATCTCGCGCGGTGCCGGGGGCGCAAGTTTATGTGACTCGGAGAGAACTCCGACCCAGCATGTGCCGCACGCCGCGGTCCGGCATTCAACGGGAATAGGGCCTTCAATGCACCGGGTATCACGGGACACATAATCGCGCTTATCTCGGGCGGAAGCGGTAGTCAGATCCTGGTCGTTGATGATTCTGAATCTTGCCTCGCGGTCTGACTCACGGAAGTTAACGCTGAATTGTTTATCGATGGTCCGAAGAAATCCAAGGAGGCCCTGCCCATCATCCCGGGCGCGACTGGCCAGAATTTGGTCGGGACTGAGCTTCCAGTCCTTCCCATAGTCGCGATCCTCCGCGCTTTCCCTGAATCGTTCGTGACCGACCTGCTGGAAGGTCATGAAGGCAACGGCCGTCATGCCGAGGAGAAGCGAGGCGTCTACTTTCAGCCGCGAGGCAGTCTGTCTTGCCACTTCGACGATCTGTTCGTCCAGCTTGAGGCTTTGCGGCGAGCCAGCAGCGTATCGATTGAGTTCGAGTTTGACCTCGCGCCAGTAGCGGTGACCATAGAGGAACTGATGAGAGGTGTCGACCTGTTCCTCGAGACGGAACGAGCCGGAGAGCCTCAGTTCCTGAATGGTTTTTACGGCATCGGTTGAGCTCGCGAGAGCGTCGTGAAGCGACAGCGGGAAAAAGGCGAACCAAACCCGCACAGCGCGTTTATCGACCGCGTGGATCGATTGCTCCAGAAGGTCGAGCACTTCGCTCCACGCACGGGCGTCGTGCCGATCGAGGTATGCTCCAAACAGACTTTCAGTACTTGCCATTGATGGTTTCATGTCTATTTCGATATCGGAATAATGCAGCCAAATCGTACCGGGCAGCTTGAAGATACCCGCTCGACAATGCCTTCGGCAAGGCATGCAGGTGGTTTGAAGGCCAGTTGTGCAGCAAGGACGACCGGGCCTGGGACGATTCCAGTGCCAATGGTTCTCATCGTCAGTTCCCCGTTTCTCCGGGTCAGTCCCGTCTGCTTTGTTTCCGAGGACACAACGCCAATGAGGGTTAGTTTGAAAATCGGCCGGGTAAGGGTTATGCTTTGTGTTTCGTTACCTCAGTAGTATCGATCGCTATACCACTCTATGTCTTCTCACATTCGCAATTTCTCGATCATCGCTCATATCGACCATGGCAAGACCACCCTCTCGGACAGGCTCCTTGAGGCGACAGGAGCACTCGAGCAGCGCGAAATGTCAGAGCAGGTCCTTGATGCGATGGACCTCGAACGCGAGCGCGGGATCACGATCAAGATGCACGCAGTCCGTCTTTACTACACCGCCAAAGACGGCCAGAAATATGTCCTCAACCTGATCGACACTCCGGGACACGTCGATTTCTCGTACGAAGTGTCACGGAGCCTATCTGCGTGCGAGGGCGCCCTGCTTGTGGTCGATGCGAGTCAGGGAGTCGAAGCACAGACGCTGGCGAACGCCTATCTTGCTGTGGATCACAATCTCGAGCTGATTCCCGTGATCAACAAGATTGACCTTCCGGGCGCGGAGCCGGAGAAGGTGTTGGAGCAGATCGAGCATACGATCGGGCTTGGCACGCACAATGTGATACTCGCGTCGGCCAAGGCGGGGATCGGGATCGAGGAGATCCTTGAAGCCATCGTCAGGGAGGTTCCGCCTCCCGATGGGTCCGACACCGCGCCGCTCAAAGCCCTCATCTTCGACTCCTGGTTTGATCCTTACCGTGGAGTCATCGTCATGGTACGTGTTCTCGACGGTGAGTTGCGCTGCGGGATGAAAATTCGCCTCATGGCCAAGAGTCGTGATTACGAGGTCGAAGACCTTGGAGTGCTGACTCCGAAGCCGCGGCAGATCGACAAGCTTGGGGTTGGCGAGGTGGGGTTTATCGTTGCCAATATCAAGACCGTGGCTGACGTCAGCATTGGTGACACAGTAACTGAAAGCGCGAGACCGACGCTTGAGCCGTTTCCCGGCTTTCAGGAGATCAAGCCAATGGTCTTTGCCGGGCTCTATCCGGTCGAGGCAAATCAGTACGAGGATCTGCGCGATGCGCTCGAGAAGCTTCGGCTCAACGATTCGTCGTTCTTCTATGAACCAGAGGTTTCTTCGGCGCTTGGATTTGGCTTTCGTTGCGGCTTTCTTGGTCTGCTCCACATGGAGATCGTTCAGGAACGGCTCGAACGCGAGTTCAATGTCGATCTCATTACAACGGCACCCGCGGTCCGATATCGGATCACCGATGTCCGTGGCGAAGTGCGCGAGATTGATAACCCCTCAAAGATGCCGTCAGCTGGGGAGACCGTCAAGATCGAAGAGCCGATCATCCGGGCGATGATCATGACCAACGAGGAGTACATTGGAAACATCCTCGCTCTTCTTGAGGAGAAGCGTGGAGTGCAGCAGGGCTTTGAATACATCTCGACAACGCGGGTGCTCCTTACTTACGAGCTCCCGCTCAATGAGATCGTTCTGGACTTTTACGATCGATTGAAGTCGATCTCGCGCGGCTACGCTTCACTTGACTATCATCTCGCAGGCTATCGGGAGGCCGACCTCGTCAAGCTGGACCTGCTTGTTGCGGATGAGCCAGTGGACGCGCTTTCGATCATCGTCCACCGGGAGTTCGCCTATGCCCGGGGACGATCCCTCGTTGAGAAGATGCGAAAGCTGATTCCGCGACAGCTCTTTGAGGTTCCGATTCAGGCCGCGATCGGCTCGCGGGTGATCGCG
>JANNRD010000174.1:0-2623 GCA_031401095.1 Acidobacteriota bacterium | reverse complement strand
GCTCGTGAAATCCCAGTTACAGAGAACTAGTCTTCAAAGAAACTGCACGACGAGCCGACCCAGGTCTTGTTCTTGTTGAAGTCGACGCCCAGCATGAGGCCCTTGCTGAGGCGCGTCAGAGTTGTCACTGCTCGGGGCCGCTTCGCTCCCTTCGGCCAGAGAAACATGATTCGCACTTCGACCTTGCTTGGATCATGAGGCGTCTCGATAACCGGGGCGTAGGTGATCTTCTCCTGTAACAAAAACTCCCCCCGCTCAGCTTCCGGCACCGCATCTATATCCGCGCGCGTGATCTCGACTTTGACGCCACTCCCGGCAAACGAGAAGAGCGGTTTGAGTATGAAGTGCTCGAGATCCGACGGGTACTCATTCAACTCGCTCAGGAACCAGGCACGCGGAACAGATGAATGTTTGAGAAACGGAAGCGAGAACTTGCTCAACCGAAAGAACCAGTTCGGATGGCCGGCCCATTCGACCTCCAGCTCGTCGCGAAAGTCAAAAGCATACTCGATGCGCTTGCTGACCAGTTCATCGACGATCACCCGATTGTAGATTCGGTGAATCTCAACCTCGCGGCCCTGATTCATGTAGGAGAGTTTTGAACCGCGACGGATTACCTCGGAAATACAGACCGTCTTGATCCCAAGCAACTTCTCGGTAACGACAAAATCCGGGAGCGTCTTCTGCAGGCCAGGCTCGATCTCCATCAGAACGACGTGCTCAGAGGCATGACCAGCGAGGACGATGTCGGCAAGGAGATCGCGATAGCCCTCGTCCGTCAAACCACCAATCAGAGTCTTGAGGTCGCCGAGATCATAGAACTGGCGATAGACCGAGGGCAGCATCAATTGAAACGCATAGAGCGAAGCACACGCCTGGAGTTCGATCAGCTTCGGGACAAGCTCTCCCTCCGAATCGCGAGTGATCGCAAAATCCACCTGGACAAAGTCCGGATGCGAGCCCTCGTGTGGGGCGGTAAAGGCCGGAGGCAAGGCGCGATTCGATGCACGTCGATAGTCGTCAGTATCCAATTCGGCGAGTATCGCCGTAGCAGACTCGACCATCTCATGCAGCAGCGCCCGGGGCAGGAAGACTGGCGTTTCGCAAGTGCGAAACTCAATTTGCGAGCCCGCCATTTCCTCCAGCGCCCGGAGGAATGCCCGGTACCTTTCTTCAGTGAACTGCCCATTGAATCGCGTCCGCCAGTGTGGGATCACCGTTCAAAGCCTTTCCGTTGACTGTCGGGATTGTGGGCAGGTCCTGGAAGCTGCGGTGTGTAGTTTGGCAAGTCCGCCCTTGCCGAGGTCTCGGCCAATCAGCAGCCACGCTCTCCGAAACCATCTCCCCACCGGCACGGAGGCACGGCTAGTCGCTGGCGGTTGCGAGATGCTGTCGAACCCCGGCGACAGGAAGCGTGATCTCAAAGCAGGCACCTTCACCGGGCCGGCTTTCGACTGCAATACGTCCACCGTGGTCCTGAACGATTCCGTAACTGACGGCGAGCCCGAGACCCGTTCCGGAACCAATCTCTTTGGTTGTAAAGAACGGGTCGTAGATCTTCGAGAGGTGTTCCGGCAAGATGCCACTTCCGCTATCCCGAAACCTGACGACCACCGAGTTCTCGCTTGCTTCGGTGAGTATCTCCAGCCGACCGCCACGCGCCATCGCATCTCGAGCATTAAGGATCAGGTTCATGAACACCTGCTGCAGCTTTGGAGCATTTCCGGCAACCAGCGGCAAGGTCTCGGAGTAGCTGCGGGTCACCTCAATCTCGGTATTGCGCAACTGCGCTTCCAGAAGCTGGACTGTGTCCTCAAGGACGCGATGGAGATCGACCGGCACCAGCCGTGCATCACTGACACGCGAAAAATTGAGCAGGTTATTGACGATTGCTGAAGCCCGTGACGTCTGCCGGTGAATCTTCTGCAGCAATTGATGACGCGAATCACTCTCCGGAACCTGCTGCAAAAGCATCTGCGCGTAGGATGAAATCCCCGTCAGAGGGGTATTCACTTCGTGAGCCACGCCAGCCGCCAAAATGCCTATTGAGGACAGCTTGTCAGACTGCTGCAATTGTTCCTCAAGCCGGACGCGCTCCGTCAGATCCTCGATCGCGATCAACGTCCCCTCGACAGCGCCAGTCTTTCCCTGCAGGGGAGCAAGCGAGAGGTTGAGAATCAACTGGCGACCATCACTTGCGGCGGCTTTAAACTTGTAGACGTTGATCGGTGCCTCCGCGCGACCGTCGTGACGCGTCATCATCTCGCGCAGGGTCTTGATCATCTCCGGGTCAAACACTTCGACAATACGCCGGCCGATCGCCTCATTCCGTGAGAGACCATACATGGCTTCGAGCGCGCTGTTCCAGTTGACCAGCCGACCGTGCGGGCTGATAACCATGACGCCGACGTTGATCGACTCGATGATGTTCTCGTTGAACTCTTTCAGTCGCGCGAGTTCTTTGGCGCGCTGGCCTTGCTCTTCGATCAACAGCGCATTCTCGATAGCCACGGCCACGTAACCCGCCATCGCGCGCAACAAATCCAAATCTTCAGAAGACAGCAAGCCGCCGTCGGTCGTGCGTCCCAAGCCGATCACTGCGACGATGCGCGAGCGCGCGGCG
>JANNRD010000173.1:0-5405 GCA_031401095.1 Acidobacteriota bacterium | reverse complement strand
GCCCTCGGGTAAGAGCGTGCCCTTCTCGAGGTAGCGGATGCGCGACGCTGATCGCGCGGCAATGGGATCGTGGGTGACCACAATCACGGTCTTGTGAAACTCTTTGTTGAGCCGGCTGAGGAGCGTCAAGGCCTCGCGTGCTGAGGCGGCATCGAGGTTCCCTGTGGGTTCGTCTGCAAGAATCAAATCGGGATCAGTGACAATCGCGCGGGCAATCGCGACTCGCTGTTCCTGACCGCCTGAGAGTTGGCGTGGAGTGTGGTTGAGCCGATCGTCCAGCCCGACAAGTTCCAGAGCCCGACGCGCGTGCTCTCGCCGTTCGACCTTCGAAAGCCCCGTTAATCTGAGCGGCAATTCAACGTTCTCCAGGGCCGTTAGAACCGGAATAAGATTGAAGGATTGAAAGACAAATCCGACGTGCGCATTACGCCAGCGGGCTATCTCGGTGTCACTGAGGGTCGCAAGATTCTGGCCGAAGACACTGATTTCGCCACTTGTCGGCCGATCCATTGCGGCCATCAGATGGAGCAGGGTCGACTTACCAGACCCGGACGGCCCCATCAATGCGACAAACTCACCCTTTCCGACGTCGAGCGTCGCGTCCGAAAGCGCGATCACATGGAACTGATCGCGGACATATTCCTTTGTCAGGCCGCGCGCCTGGATAGCGAGGCTGTTCGATGTCTGGCTCATGATTTGATCTTGACCTTGCTCCCGTCCCTCATGTCCGGTGGCGGATTGAGAATAACTTCCTCGTTACCAATCAGACCCTCTTCGAGAACGAGGCCCTGGGGCGTCGACGCCCCGCTTTTCACTCGCTTGAGGACTGCTTTTCCGCTGAGGTACACGAAGACTACTTCAGAGCCGTCACTGCGCCTGACCGCGGCAGGCGGGCCGTAGACGACGCGTTTCGTCGTTTGTGCCTTCTCGGTGGCAGATGGCTTGTCGGCCAGAAAGTCGACGCTGGCGTTCATATCGGGCCTGAGAAACTCGTCGGGCTTCTCGACCTTGACCTTGACCTGAACGGTGGCCTTCTGCCGGTTCGCTTCTGGCGCGATCTCGGCGATTAATCCGTCATACGACCGGTCGCGAAAGGCATCAATTCGGATTCTGCCGCGCTGTTTTGCTCCAAGCTTTGCAAAATCGTTTTGATTGATGTCCAGCTCAACCTGCAGGTCGTCGAGGTCAGCCATCGAGACAACATACCCTTTGGCTCCGCGCTCGCCAACAAAGCCCGTTGTCACGAATTCGCCCTTCTCAACGATTCGTTCGAGGATCGTCCCGGTAATCGGTGCACGAATGACCGTGTTTGAGAGCTGCGTTTGTGCAAATGCCATCTCGCCACGGGCACGCTCAACTTCACCGCGCACCTGCGCTATCACCTCCTTCCGCGGCCCAACCTTAACCAACTGGTACGTCTTCTCGAGTGAGGCGACGCGAGCCACCTGAGCGTCGTAGCGAGCCTTGGCGTCATCATATGCCTGCCGCGAAGCAATCTCATCTTCGACAAGTCTCTCGGTTCGCTCAAGGTTGACCCTCGCGTTTTGGAGATCAGCCTTTTCCCGTTCCAGGTTTGCGAGCGCGACATCGATCTCCTCGGGGCGCGAACCATTGAGGAGTTCGTCGAGCCGCGCCAGAGCAGCCGTCAAACGACCGCCAGCCTGTTGCACCTGCGCACGGTACTCGTCATCCTCGAGTCTCGCGATGACCTCACCCTCACGGACGCGATCGCCCTTCTCAACACCGATCCAGGCAACCTTACCAACGACTTTTGAAGCAACCTGAATCTTATGGTGAGCGACTATATATCCACTTGCGCTGAGGATCACGGAACCGGTTGCAGCCTCTGCGCCACCCTCCGCAACGCTGAGACGCGAAACTTCGACAGCAAACGATGGATTGAGCCGATTGTAGACCACACTCGCTACGCCAAGACATGCAAACAGCAGGACGCCGCCGATGATCCACCACTTGGCCCACCCGGTTCCTGGCTGTCTCGATGTCGACTTGAGCGACTTATCGATCTGAAGGCTTTTGAGATCGGGTTGCATGATTGATCAGGATTGCCTCAACGCGGTAAGAATCTCCTTTCGCGCCGCTGAGCTGGCAGGGAAGAGCCCTCCCAGTGTTCCCATGACGAGCGCGAAGACGATGCCGGTGATCATTATTTGCGGTGTCATACGGAAATCAAAAGTGAACTCGCTGAAGGTCACAAAACTGCCGATTCCGGTGGTGAAATCATTGAGCGGCAAGACCAGGAGGCATCCGAGAATGCCGCCAAAAAGACTGAGCAACAGCGATTCTATGAGAAAGCTTGTGAGAATGCCCGCCTTTGAGAAGCCGAGCACGCGCAGCGTGCCGATCTCCGCCGCGCGCCGTGAAACCGCAGCGTACATTGTGTTCATTGCCGCAAAACTCGACCCGATCGCCATGATGATCGCGACAAATATACCCAGGAACTGAATCGGGGCCGCCGAGCTTGTTTGGTCCTCGTAATACTTCTTTTCTGACAGAACATCCGCATTCAGTCGACGATCATTCGCGAGGTCACTGGTCAATGTCTGCGCTGCCACCGAATCGGTGGCCCGGATCAGGGCCGAGCTGAGAGAGCTCTCCCGATTCTGGTCTGCAGCGAGCTGAGCCAGATCACAAAAGACCTCGCTGTTGGCTGCAGATCGCCCACCATCCATAATCCCGACCACCTCCCAGGACCCCCGACCCAGCTCAAGCCGCCCCCCAAGGCCGACGCTCGGGTAGCGCTTGGCCACTCCCTTGCCGACAACCACTTCGCGTTGGCCGGGTCTGAACATGCGCCCGTCGGAGATACGAACATAGTCCCGCATCGCGAATCCTGTCTCGGTCAGACCGCGAAGACTGATGTTGATGCCCGACGGATTCTCCGGGCTTTCGAGAACGAAGACAGTATCAGCTCCAGCGAAGCCATTGGTTCACCGTTTGGCAGCCGACCAATGCCTGGCGCGACTCTGATCGTCTGGAACTGCTCTGGTGTTAGGGAAGAGTTCAACTCCGCCGTCGCACCCTTGCGCAGAACAATCATCTGCAGCGGATGGCCGGTCGCCTGGAGCGACGTTCGCAAGCCTTCAACCAGAGCAAAGATGCTCAAGAGTACGGCGACGGTCAGCGCTATCCCGAGCGCCGTCATGATGGTCGTCGTCCGGCGCGCAACAAGATTTCTGAAGCTGTAAGAAAGCGGTATCTTCATGGCTCGCGTCTCGTCAGTCTGTAAAACGCAATGCGTCGACTATTGGGCGTTTCGCCGCACCCAGAGCGGGAATGAGCGAGCTGATAATGCCGATCAGCGCGGCTGCCGCGAGACAGACGACGATCACCCCCGGATTGACGGTGGCATTGCTGAGATTGGCGAAGCCCCCCGGCATGCCTCGAATGACAGCGAGCAGGCCTGCGGCCAACACCAGGCCGACCACCCCTCCAAGAAGTGAGATGAAGACCGCCTCCCCAATCAACAGCCAGAGGATTGACCCGTTGGTGAAACCAAGCGTCTTGAGTACTCCTACTTCACGCACCCGTTCGCGCACCGCCATCGCCATCGTATTTCCGGACACAAGCAGAATCGTAAACGTCACGGCGGCGCAGATACTCAGCAGGATTAGTTTTATGTCCCCGAGAAATGCCAGAAAGCTCAATTGAAAGGCGAGCTCGGTCTCCGTCTTGGTTTGCGCGCTCGAGTTGCGAAACTTGTCGTCAATCGTCTTTGCGACCGTGTTTGCATCTTCGGCGCGTTCCAATCGGATGCTGTATGTACCGACGCTATCCCGAAAGCCCGCGGTCGTCGCAAGACTCTCGTTGAGATACTTGTAGTGAAAGTAAAGGCTCTCATTGTCCAGGGGATTCTCGTAGATTCCGCGGACGACCAGTTCGATCGTTATTGGAAAGATATCGCCGACAATCGAGATGCGATCACCCAGCTTGAGGTTATGCCGGAGAGCAGTTTTGCGCCCGACAATGCACGCCGTCGCCTCTCTGATAAAGGCCTGGCGTTCAGCCTCGGGAAGCCTTATTTCCGGATAGACGACAGCGAGCTTATCTTCTTCCACCGCAAACCGGGCGAAGAAGTTGGCCATATCCCTCGCGTCCTTGTAGGTTCCGCCAAACCACTGCGTAATCATGACCTCTTTCACACCCGGCACCTGTTTGATCTGCTGGAGATAAGAGAAGGGTAGTGGATTGGTGAGCGAGACGCGGTGCCGCGTGATCAACCTCAAGGCCTGATCCGCCGTTGCCTCGGAAAGAAAGAACGACTGATAGATCGCGAGGAGAATCGCCAGCAGACACAACGAGGCCGCAACGCTGACGATCGTCAGCGCACTTCGCCGGCGATTGCGCAAGCTGTTCTTGACCAGGAGCGGTAGATGCAATTGCATTGAGACTTCCTCCTCACTGAGAGCACTTGCGATCAACCGATTTATAGATTTCCGATTCTGGCCGTTTGAACGGACAATCACCGGAGCAGTGGCAGTGAGCCGAGCGTGGCCAGAACCCGTCCGGGCAAGGCCGTCGATGCCTTGAAGTTATCGACGGCCGTGGCCTTCTGATCTGGTTCCGCTGGGTGAGATTACTGGGTCCCCGCAGCGGGCACATCGGTCCTGGCCGCAGAGTTGATAAACGTTGACACATCCTTGTGCAGCTTCTCACGCGACTTCTTCTCGATATACATCATGTGGCCGGCTTCGTAGTAAGTGAAGCTGACGTTCTTGCGGATGGGTGCCTCGAGACTCATGTGCGAAAAGGTGTGCTCGATTCCATTGAAGGGCGTGGCGACGTCATAGTATCCAGAGAGGACAAGGACCTTGAGTGAGCCCTGCTGAGTCATTGCCGAACGCAATGCCTCGGCGGGCTCGCCCGGCTGGCCCTGATCCCAGGGCTGGACGCGTCCACTGAGCGTGTAGTACATCTCCGTATTCCACTTCAGTTCACGACGGACATAATCCTGAAACATGGCGACGTAGGCGCCATCATATGATGCGAGGCTCGAGTCATACTCGTTTCGCTCCCCAGCGGCATCAGCGTCGATGCCCAGAAACCGGGCGTCTATCCTTCCCACGGTCTGGCGCTTCTCGCGAAGCAGTTCCTTGAACCATCTTTGCGGGCTGATCCTCAGATTTGTCTGCTCGAGATACTTTGGTGAGAGTGCCGTCAGCCGAGCGAGGTTCTTGACAACCTTTTGGTACTCGGCCGGTGGAAGTTCGTCGCCCTTCTCGAGCGCAGCCGCATACTCGCCGTGCGCGAACTGGCGCGCCTGCTGAGCAACTTCAGCGATGCTCATCTTCTGCAGGTCAGGAGGGAGCAGTCGATGGTACCAGGCTGAGGCGACGAGGGTTGGGAGAAAGAAGATCGTCCTGTCATCCGTGCCCCAATTACCAAAG
>JANNRD010000172.1:0-2241 GCA_031401095.1 Acidobacteriota bacterium | reverse complement strand
GTTTTCGCCGGTGAGGCTACTTGACATCGAAGATAGGCACTTCGCTGAGAAGAAGCTTGCCGCTGGTCTTGCGCAGCACATAGAGTGCGCGTCCGGCATAATCCCGATTGTCGATCTTGATCTTGAGGAGGATATCGACGGCAATACGATTAGCGTCAAGTGACTCGACGCGAGTTGGCTCGGTAATCCAGATCGAAGGCTTGCGAATAACCAGCGACTGAGCGAAGCGCCGCAGGTTCCCGACATCGACGCTGGTAGCGACCGCTTCGGCCGAACTCTGCAGGATGGACGCATCCATCTGCTTGAGAATAGCGCGCACCTCCTCCGGGATCTTGAGAGAGCCGGATTCGGCTTCCGCAGCGATTGCGCCATTCCGCGCGGCAATAGTCGTCGCGACATCGATCTCAGCGGCCGCAGCGAGTCGGAAATGTCTCGCCGCTTCAGCCGGCTTCTTCTGCTCGGCCGCCAATGTTCCGAGACCAAGATGTGCCCAGGTGTAGGCTTGAATCGTCAGCAACTCGTTCTTCAAGACCGAATCAAATATCTGCGCCGCTTCAGCATTCCTCTTGGCTGCGAGGAGTACGCGCCCGAGAAACGCCTGTAGCGAAGCGGAATCCTGAGCCGCGGTCAACGCCTCGCGAACCTTGGCCTCCGCCGTCTTGGCGTCCCCATTGCTAAAGGCCAGATTCGCCTGTCCAAAGAGATCAGAGGCCGAGGCGCGCCGCGGATAGGAATCATTACTGTAGTCCTTCTGCGGGTATATCTTTTCGGGATCTGCTTCGACAGCGACTATCGGCTTGTCCGCGGGAAGCGGGATAACTCCATACTCGCCACCTTTGACCTGAATGACCTGGCGCAGTTGTTCGCCCTTGTCGGTAGTCGCCACAACCGCGACGGCAAAATCGCCGTTTCCGAAGTTGACGATCGTCGACTCGAATCCAGTGGCGGTCTTTTGCGGTTGGCCGACGGCGAAGTCGGGGACGAACACCGCTTCGATCCACTGCGCAAAGGTGTCGTTGACGGCTTCCCTGGAGGCACCGCTCGCAAGCAGCAGCGTCTTGACATTTGTACACCGCACCCGTGCGCAGAGCGGCGAGCGCCACTCTCCCAGAGAGAGGACGTCCGACCGCTGCCGATCGAGCATCTGTCGGACGAGCGCATCAAGTACCCCAAGTCCGACTTGCTTTTCGAGCAGTCGCCAAACGAGCGCGCCCTTGCTGAACATGCTCGATGTATAGTTGCGGTCGAGAGGGCTGACCAGCAGCAGGGGGGCGTCCGAACCGCGTGCAAGCGGCGAGTAGGCCCGGCGATACCGTTCGAAGGCTGCCTCCAGTTGCGGAGTACCATTACGCTCGCCGAGGTAGCGGGCAACGAGATAGATCGGCAGTGCATCGCGGAGCATACCGTTGCCGCGACCGCGAAGCAGGGCACGCCCGTCGATCCAAATGCGCGAGAAAGAACTGGCGACAAGCTCGATTGTTCCCAGGTCGAGAACGTCGCGCCGGAAGAAAGAGTCATCAAGAAAAAGGGTGCCGGTTGTCACAAAAGAAGACTCGCGCGATTGTGAGACGCCATCGCTTGTGACAGATGTCGCCCCGAACCCACTGGTCGAGATTGCTCGCCAGGGCGCACCCGCAGGCACGCCGAAATACTTTACAAAGAACGACGCAACCCGTTCCGCCTCCGCGCCGAGCCGCCGCGCTTGTTGTCTTCCGGCCTCATCAAGACCCCGTTGAAGATAGATCTCGATTGCGGAAGAGTCAGCACCCAGCGAGAGCGGCTCGAAGTCTCCAACGATAAAGAAGGGAAGAGCAGCAAGCGTTTGATCGAAGGATACCTCACTCTTGCGGATCCCAGACGAAATGACCTTTTGGCCCGCCGGTGCGGCAACGGTGACCGAAAAAGGGGCCGTATCGGCGCCGTGGTCTCCGAACGGAGTGTGGACAACGGGAAACCAATAGCTTGGGGGGAGTAGAAAACTCTCTCCCTCAGAGACCCGCAGAAACGGGGTTCGATCCCTCGCGTCGATCGTGTACTTGAACCCGACCTCGAACTCTCGCGAGGACGTGATGGCGGAGGTGATCTCGGTTGAGACGCGGAGGAGATTGCTGCGCAGATCCTCTGAACTCTTCATAACGACGGTCGTCCCATTGACCGTCAGGCTGCCAACTTTACTCTTCGGGTTAAGATAGAAGGTCAGTCGTGGCCTGTCTTCACCTGCGAGAAGCAGTTTGTCGAGCA
>JANNRD010000171.1:0-12811 GCA_031401095.1 Acidobacteriota bacterium | reverse complement strand
CCCCCCCCGGCTGGCGGGGGGAGTGGAGTCTGGACATTTCGCGACTTCGTTGGTCCTGCAGGGGGCGTGGGGAAGCCGAGCCCCAGCTCGGCGCGCCGCCGCGAGATGCTATCTATCGTCGAAGGCGACCACCCGCGTCTTTTAGAACTAAATCAGCAATCCGAATCAGGCTCTCGTGGGCCCCTGTGTTATGACCCAAGCCAGACTCCGGCACATTCCCTCAATTGACTCGCTGCTGCGGCGCGAGAGTATTCAGGCTCTGATCGTCTCGCAGGGTCGTGCCGCTGTCCGCGATCGTCTGCGCGAAATACTCTCGGATCTACGGAGAGAGATGAACGCGACCGGACCGGCTGGAGCCACGACATCAGCGATCGCGCTCGAGATCGAAGAGCGGCTCGCATCGCGCTTTGCCGGGCGGTCCGAGGCCCGCATTGGTCGTGTCATCAACGCCACCGGAGTGATCCTCCACACAAACCTCGGGCGAGCCCGGCTTGGCCGGTCGGCAGTCGAGGCGATCGTCGGAGTTGCCGAGAGCTACTGCAATCTCGAATACGACCTGACGAATGGCGAGCGCGGAGAGCGTGGCGGAGCACTCGAGGCAATGCTCTGCGAGCTGTTTGCTTGCGAGGCGGCGGCGATCGTCAACAACTGCGCGGCCGCCGTGCTCATCTGTTTGAATACCTGCGCTGAGGGCGGTGAGGTAATCGCTTCCCGCGGTGAGCTGATCGAAATCGGGGGCTCGTTTAGAATTCCCGATGTCATTGCGAAGTCGGGTGCCCGCCTGCGCGAAGTTGGAACAACCAATCGAACGCGTCTTGCTGACTACGATCGAGCGATAACGGAGAACACGAGAGTCATCCTGCGAGCACATCCATCCAACTATCGTATCGTCGGCTTTACCGAGAGTCCGTCGCTGACGGAGCTCAGCGCACTGGCGAGAGAAAGACGCATTCCCCTCTTTGAAGACCTTGGAAGTGGATGTCTTCGCGACCTTTCGGATTGTGGGGTCAAGGACGAGCCAACCATCGCGCACTCGCTCAGCGCTGGAGTTTCACTTCTCGCGTTCAGTGGAGACAAGCTCTTTGGCGGCCCACAAGCCGGGATCATCCTTGGCGGGGCAGTGCTGATCAGTCAGATAAAACGCAACCCCCTCTTTCGTGCGCTGCGTGTCGACAAGCTGACAATCGCGGCGCTCGAAGCAACGGTTGCGTGTTATAGCGCGGGCCGGGAACGCCTTGAGATTCCAACTCAGGTAGCTTTGCGCCTCGACAAGCCCTCGATCGACCGCCGCGCTCGCCAATTCAAGCGGCGCGCAGCCCGGCTGCTTTCAGGCGTTCAACTGACACTAATCGATGGATACTCGGTCGTCGGTGGTGGGTCAGCACCGCAGGCGAGACTGGCCACGACGCTCATCCGCCTGGCAGTTGATGGGATGAGCGCCGTCGCGATCGAAGCTCGGCTGCGCAAATGCCGACCGCCCGTCATCGGCAGAATCATCGACGACCAACTTGTGCTTGACCTCCGGACGGTGGTCGAGACCGAGGAGAGCGACTTGCTCCGAGCGATGCTCTCGCTGGCAGTGGGATGAAGTGTCTGGTGCTCCCCAACGTCGAGACAAAAAACTGGGCACAATAAGGTGGATCACCGCACCCGAAATCAAGCGGTTAGGATGGCAGAATTTCCCATGACTGTCGGCCAACGGTGCTTCCTCTGTGTCTCCGTGTCTCTGTGGTTCATCGCTAGCGAGATCTCTGTTACATACCACTAGTGTCCGGGTTCCCAGAAGTGTTGGTCACAGTAAGTGACACTACAATACGTTTGCAACTCTCAGTTGACCGATCTGCTGATAGAGCTGCCAGGCGCGCCGACGCTCGGGAAAACAGATCAGGCATCTGCCCCACAGACTGCTGTTAATTTGCGCCACGGAGTTTGACTCCAACCCGCAATGGGTGCCTGATCGGTTCGTCGGCGATTCGAGCCAAGAGTCATGCCGAGTACCGCCGTCTCCCAGCTTTCTCCCTCGTGGTCAGCAGCGATTTACGCCACAGGCATGTCTAAATCCTGGGGAGATCATCGTCTTTGTTAGTGCTTAAGCCTGGGTGAGCAACTGCCTTGCTTCGGCAATCGCCTCCGCCAGCGTCGTCACCTTTCCATCCAATTGCACTTCGTAGACAGCGCGCGCCAACTCGCCGACACGCGGGCCGGGCTCCAGCCCGAGGTCGAGCAAATGCCTCCCCTTGAGCAGCGGTTCCGGCGCCCGTTCCTGCACATTCAGCTCACGGACACGCTCGCTGAACCACTCTTCCGCCTCTGGTGTGAACGTGCCTGCCCGACCCAGACAGTCTGCGCGGGCGACCCGGTACAGCAGGTCGGGTTCGACTTCGCGAGCCAGTCTCCGGAACGCTCCGTCGCTCGCCGTCGAGCCGTCAAGTCGGGCGCGATAGTAATGCAACGGTCTTAGATGATGCGCGACCAGTGAAATCGTCTGGCTGCGAACATCGTATCCGTCGATCGTATTAACCCGCAGACGATCGAGAAAGACCATTGTCATCCTGGCTCCAATCGCGTCGTGCCCGTGGGCGCGTAGACGGCCATCTTCAACCATTGTGGTTGCGGGTTTACCGAGATCGTGGCAGAGGGCGGCGAGCATGACGGCAAGCTGCTTTGCCCTCGGAAGATCATCGATCAGGCGACGCGCCTCATCAAGAACCATCCCGGTGTGAATGAAGGCATCGCCCTCCGGATGCCACTCGACATCCTGTGGACAGTCGATCAACGCTTTCACCTCGGGCCAGAGTTGATCGACGATACCGAGCTCTCGCGCTGCCCACCAACCGATTGAAGGATGCGCACCGAGGAGCCATTTTTCGACCTCACCCCAGACTCGTTCCGCGGGCAGGTCAGTTAACTCGACCGAGCGACAGAGATCGATCGTCGCGGGATCGATCCGATACCCGAAGCGCGCGGCGAATTGCATCCCGCGCAGGACGCGCAAACTGTCGTCGATGAACGTCGTTCGATCGACCGCGCGAATAAGTCCATTCTCAATGTCGGCGCGACCGTTGTGCGGGTCAATGCATTCACCCGTCAGGGGATCGAACATGATCGCATTGATTGTAAAGTCTCTTCGCCGGGACGCCTCCACGAAACTCATCAACGGGTCGCCAACGATTGCAAATCCACGATGTCCCCGCCCGGTCTTCGATTCGCGGCGCGGCAAGCTGACGTCCACAACAAGTGCGGTTGTTTCCTCACCAGGTGTCGCCAGCCTCAGCTTGAAGACGGTGAATGCCTCTCCCACAGCGTTGACACCACCATGGGCGCCAAGCAGCCTTCGAAGCCTCTCAGCATCGAGACCGTAAACCTCGAGATCGTAGTCGATCTTCTCAGGAATCCCGCGCAGGTGATCGCGGACCCAACCTCCGACGAGGAGGGCGCGCCCCCCAGCTCGCCCAATCGCCTGACAAAGTGTGACAACCGCTGTCGAGATCATTGGAGACCGCGATCTATTGGGGCCATAGTGCCGGTTTTGGAAACTCGCCGATCAGCTCCCGTGCTGCTCATAAGCGTAGGCAAAATTCAGCAGGCGACCTTCGTCGAAGTGATTTCCGATCAGTTGCAGCCCAACCGGCAGACCGCCCCTCGTCAGTCCACACGGAACACTGACGGCGGGCAGACCGACCAGGTTGATGGTCACTGTGTAGATATCGTTGAGGTACATAGCGAGGGGATCGTCAGTCTTTTCACCAAGCTTGAAGGCCGCCGTCGGTGCCGTCGGAGTCGCGATCACATCGCAGATCTCAAATGCAGCCGCAAAGTCTGCTACCAACATCGTTCGCACTCTCTGTGCCTTCTCGTAGTAGGCATCATAGTAGCCGGAGGAGAGCACAAACGTCCCAAGCATGATCCGGCGCTTCACCTCCGCGCCGAAACCGACATCACGAGTCTGACGGTACATCTGAGAAAGTGTGCGCGCCTCCTCGGCGCGGAACCCAAACCGCACACCGTCGTAGCGTGCAAGGTTGGACGAGGCCTCCGCAGTAGCAATGATGTAGTAGACCGCGACCACATACCGTGAATGTGGCAGACTGACCGGCACGATCTGAGCGCCACGCTCCTCGAGCATCGTGATCGCTGCTTCCACTTGAGCGCGCACCTCACTGTCCAGCCCTTCCCCAAAGCACTCCGCAGGAATGCCAACCCGTAACCCGCTGATGTCGCCTGTCAATGCGGCCTGATAGCCCGTCACCTCGACGTTGGCCGAAGTCGAATCGGAGCGATCACGCCCCGAGATGACACCCAGGGTGCGTGCCACATCACGAACATTCCCCCCAATGGGCCCGATCTGATCCAGCGATGATGCGAAAGCGACCAGACCGTAACGCGAGACGCGCCCATAAGTGGGCTTGAGCCCGACAACACCGCAATACGAGGCTGGCTGCCGGATCGAGCCGCCGGTGTCCGAACCGAGAGCGACTGGCACAAAGCCGGCAGCGACAGCGACCGCTGAGCCTCCCGAGCTACCCCCGGGCACGTATTCCTCATCGACCGGATTGCGCACCGGTCCAAACGCAGAATTCTCTGTCGAAGAGCCCATGGCAAACTCATCCATGTTCGTCTTCCCGACGATGATCGCGCCAGCTTCCTCGAGCTTGGCAACGGCGGTCGCGTTGTATGGCGGCATCCAGTTGCCGAGGATGTGTGACCCGCACGTTGTCCGCAGGCCGGTCGTGCAGAAGTTGTCCTTAACGGCAACCGGGATTCCAGCAAGCGGCTTTGCTTTGGTTGCGTTCTTGATATCCGAGTCCATCGCTGCCGCCCGCTTCAGAGCATTCTCGCGATCAATCGTAATAAAGGCGTTAAGTCGAGCCTGACTCGCCGCGATACGGTCAAGGGCGGCGCGCGTGATCTCACTCGGTGAGGCCTCACCGGTACGGTAAAGATTGTGAATCTCGTCGATCGTCAAAGTATCTGCCAAGTTCCTTTCCCTCGGCCCCCATGAGCTGCAGGGCCTCCTTATCCGCCAATCACTCGAGGGACACGAAAGTAGCCACTGTCTGCATCAGGCGCATTCTCGACCGCCTTTTCCTGACCGAGACTCTGCGCAACAACATCCTCACGCGTCGCAAAGGAGCCGGGCGCCGGCCCCGCACTTGAGTGCTGCCACGCTTTGACCTGCGACGTATCGAGTTCATTGAGCTGATCAATGTATTCGACAATGGCCGCGAGCTGGACAGGGAACGATTGCTTCTCTTCAGCAGTCAACTCAAGATTTCCAAGCTCCGCAATCTTCTCAACCTCACCCTCAGTAATCGGCATACCTGCTCACACCTCATTCCTTTCCAGAGATATCGTCGCAACGCGCAAGAACAGCTCGCGCAACTCGTCGTCCTTGATTCCTGAAGCAGCGGACTGCAGGTCAGCTTGTGGTTGGCCGCTGGTCGTGGATTCGCGCATGCCCAATGACTTGCGGCCTTCAGCGACGTGAGCGGGATCGACACGAAACTCGATAAAAGTAACCAGTGGGTGCCCGAGCAGACCGTTGATCTTGAAGATCAGCATCCCACTCATCGACTCGAGCTGCTTCTTCCAGGTTTCATCCGAGACGGCGACCACCAGCGTCTTTCGATAGAGGCGAAACGGCCGGCAAGTATGCGCCAGCTGCTCGCCGGTGGTCACGCGCCACGCGGTGAACGATGCCTGTTCGCGGACGTCCTCCTGCTCACCCGAAAGGCGAATCATGACAGGCAGCAATTTCAAGAGACTTTCCATGCGTGGTGGCGTCAGCGTTTGACTCTTACCGGGCGCCCCTTTTTCGCGGGCTTGGCGGCTGCGGCCTTCAAGCTGTTGGCATGCGCAACAAGGGGCCAATACTTCTGAAAGACGAAGTCCGGGCTGTTATCTCGATCGTGACACGAGACGCAGCTCGCCGGTGCAGGTGGGGTTGGATAGGTACCCGGCTTCGGCAGCTTGACGTGCTCGGCCCCCGGCCCGTGGCACGATTCGCACCCCACATTCGCAAACTGTGGAGTAGCCTTGATATTGATAAATCCCTTTTGCTGAAATCCTATGCTGTGGCAGCCAACACAGGCTGCATCGAAGATTCTCTGCTTCGTCTCGAGCGCGGCGAATGCTTGAGAGTGCCTGCTCTTCTGCCAGACCTGGTGCTCAGTCTGATGACACTTCGAACAGCTCTCTGATCCGGCATACGGTGATTCGCCCAGCATCTTGTAGCTTGCTGATTCCGCTTCCGCCATCCGCGTCTGGATCGCGCCAATCTCGCGGCGCGCGTCCTTTGTCATGACCGCCATCTGTGGGTCGTCCGTGATCACCTCGTCAAGCTCGACGTAGCGCGCGGTGAAGCGGTCGACGACGCCTTCCGCATCGGTGTACATCCGCAGTTCGCCAAGATGCTTGGTCTCTTTTGCCCCGAAGACGACCAACGCGTTGTTGACCTGCTTCGGATCCGGTACCAGGCCGCGGCCATCGGAGGCAATGATGACGTCGATGTCATCGTTCTGATTGGCCAGCCTGTTCGCGGTCGTCATCCGGAGATAGCCAATGATGACCGTCACATCAGCCTTGTCGCGCACCTCCGCGAGGGTGGCCTTTGCCGCCGCAAATAGATCCTCGATGACAAAACCAGCGCTCTTGACGCCCTCCTGATACTCCTCGGGCGCGATATCGCTGAGGCCAATAAATGCGATCCTGATGGGTGTTTTCAACCGCCTGGAGACAGCCGTCACAATACTGTATGGCGCCGGATTGGTCCGGGTCGAATCGGTGACCTTGAGGTTGGCGGAGACGAGGACCGATCTTTGCGGCTTGAGCTTTGCATCTGATTGAAGGAGCCCCGCCGCATACCTCACATCTCGATATGAGAGATTGACCACCGAAAGCGGCATCGTTTCGTTCGCCCGGGTGATCCAGTCGTTCATGAGACGTGCGTCAGGACGCAAGTCAGAGCGCGATTCGTTGAGCTCGTCGCTAAAGACGTTGCCGGTATCGACCAGCACTGTCGCGGCATCGGGGCTCCGTTTGCGAAACGCGTTGACGTACCCCATCCGGCGAGCCACTCCGCCAAGTGGGTGGATCGGACAACCACAGACTTCAAGGTTGCCGTGGATATCACCAGAGTAGAAGAGTACCAGTCCGTAACCGTCATCCTCGCCAAGCCGGTCCTTCATGGTTCCTGATGGCGCCGGTTTCCGAGCCAGTTTCTTGCGGTCCTCCTGCGATCGGGGTTTGGCTCCCTGGGCAAGGGCGCGTGCGATCGTCCAGCCCGGATCCAGCAACCCTGAGAGGCCCGCTGCAACGAGCGCGAAGCCCAGAACAACAAGAAGCGAAGAAAGACGTTTCCGATTGGACATAACAACTACTCTGTGATGGAATTAACGACTCGCACGTGTTCCCGCTAAGTGTAGTCAAAAAGGACATGACGGACAAGCTCACCTCACTCGCTCGCCCTCGACTCGTGCTCGCCTCGGCATCGCCGCGACGAGCGGAACTGCTGTCGGCAGCCGGAATTCGACCCGTTGTCGTTCCCGCTGACGTTGACGAATCGCGGCTCCCCGATGAAGCTCCGCCTGATTATGTTCTACGACTATCCCGTGAAAAGGTGATGGCGATCGCCGGCAAGGTCGGATTCGATGACCTCGTACTGGGCGCCGACACGGTGGTTCTGATAGGTAACGAGATAGCTGGCAAGCCAGTTGACGCCGCGGATGCAAGACGCATGCTGCGCGCGCTTTCCGCGCGCTGGCACGAAGTACTGACAGGAGTGACTTGTCAGCGTGGTCGCGAATCGCGCTCCGAAGTGGTCGTCACGCGCGTCAGGTTCGCGTCGCTGAGCGATCAGGAGATCACCTGGTATGTCGAGTCCGGCGAGCCTGCCGACAAGGCAGGAGCCTACGCGATACAAGGGTCCGCTTCCCTTTTCATCGAGCAGATAGAGGGAAGCTACTCTAACGTCGTTGGCCTCCCCATCCAGACCGTTTACCGGTTGGCGAGGGAGCTTGGCACCGACCTCCTCGCCCTCCGAACAATGCAAGGCTCGACGCGCGAGTAACGCACGGCATCGGCGGACTCAGAAGATTCCATTCAATTGCAGGAGATGACCCATCTTGTCTCTCTTGGTCTGCAAATACCTGAGAGCCTTATGATGAGCTTCGATCTCGAGTGGGACCCGTTCGACGACATCAAGGCCCGCCTCGCGTAGTGCTCGTACCTTGTCGGGATTGTTTGACATGAGACGAACGCGGCAGACGCCCAGCAGTTGGACAATTTCAGCGCATTGATCGTACTTGCGTTCATCAACGGCGAAGCCGAGCTGGACATTGGCCTCGATCGTATCTGCCCCCGCATCCTGGAGGGCATATGCTCGGATCTTGTTGATGATGCCGATGCCGCGTCCTTCCTGCTGTTGATAGATGATGGCGCCAAATCCCTCTTCCTGGACCATCGCCATCGCTCGTTCGAGCTGAAGCCCACAGTCGCATTTGAGCGAATGAAAGACGTCTCCAGTGAGACACTGTGAATGGATGCGGACGAGGGTTGCGCGGTCAGGACGCATCTCCCCCTTGACGAGCGCGACGAACTCTTCGTCACTGGTTGTGCTACGAAATCCGAGGATTCTGAAAGGTCCGAATTCGGTTGGGAGGTCCGCCTCCGCCTCCATCTTCACTGAAAATCCGCCTGTTGCTCGGCCAATCGCTTCTTCTTCCAGAGCAATCGCCATTTCTTCTCCTTCTATCGCCTCCGATGTTGCGGTGGACTCGAATTAGACTATATCGGCCCCTGGAGACCGGGTCAAGGACGCTCGCTGGATGCAGGCCGCGTCTTCCTGCCGCGCTTGTGAAAGCCTCTCCCTCCGGTTTATCCTCCCGGCACGATGATGGGTTCCGTGCTCGCGATTCTGATTACTCTTCTGGCTGTCGCAAATGGCTACCGGCTGGTCTCCCTCCTGAGAGGGTCCTTCTCGATCTGGGAGCGAGCCTGTGCCGGTCCGGTTGTCGGGCTCGCCCTACTTTCGTGGATCGGGTTCCTCGCGGCGCTCGTCGGGGGACTCAACGCGGCGACGATCTCGGCGACGGTACTGGTCGAAGTGGGGGTCTGGGTCGCATTGAGCAGAATCGCCTCAGTCAGGGAGGCACTCGCGGAAGTGCGCGCCGCCGTTGGGGCCTTCGATCTGCGCAGTGGAGCTTACTATCTCGTCTGGGGTGTCCTGCTCTTTGCGCTTTTCGCCCGGGTCGTTATGTTTGAAGGGGGTGCCTTCCTGACGGCTCCTCTGAACAATTACGGAGACCTTCCATTTCACTTGAGCGCGGTCACATCGTTCGCCTGGGGCGACAACTTTCCGCCGTCGAATCCGATCTTTGCCGGCTCTCGCTTTACATATCCGTTCCTCATTGATTTCCTGACGGCGTTTTTCCTCCGGACCGGCGCCGGATGGCGCCTGGCGTTCTTCATCGAGAACTTCATCCTCGCGCTGGCATTGGTTGGAATTGTCGAAATGGTCGCATTTCGACTCACTCGAAACAGGCTCGCCGCCCGTTTAACACCGATCATTTTTCTCTTCAATGGTGGCTTTGGCTTTCTCAACTTCTTCAACGATCTCTTGAATTCAAAAGACCTGTTCGAGACCCTCGGCCATCTCCCGCGGACCTACACCATGAACGCGATGCTGCCCACTCGCTTTGGGGAGATCCCCTTGCGATGGGGGAACGCCTTGACAACTCTGATCCTCCCCCAACGCTCATTGCTCTTCGGGCTGCCCCTCGTCGGCCTCATCCTCAGCTTCTGGTGGACCGCGCTGCGCGAAAACGGTGACCGGCGCCAGCGACGCGGACTGCTCGTCGCATCCGGCATCCTCACCGGCTGCCTTCCGATGCTTCATGCGCACAGCTTCTTCTCGATCGTCATCGCCAGTCTGATTCTCGTGATTCTCTTCTGGTCGTCCGACTGGATCGTTTTCTTTGTTCCTGCATTTGTCCTCGCCTTACCCCAGGTCCTTTATCTCATGGGAACTCCGGTTCGAGACGAGCTCTTTAAGGGGCATCTGGGATGGGAATCGGGCTCAGCTTCACCGGTGCTATTCTGGCTGGCGAATGCAGGCCCATTTCTCTTCCTGCTGATCGCCGCCTTAGGAACACGCGGGCTGATCGAGGCGCGGACGCGCCGTTTCTATGTTGCCTTTCTTGTCTGGTTCGTTCTTCCCAACGTCGTTCTGCTCGCACCGTGGCCGTGGGATAACATCAAAGTCCTGATGCTCTGGGCACTGGCATCGTCACCCTTTGTGGCTCTCGTCCTTGCGGATGGTTTCCGACGCTCGATTCTCTGGCGCGGTGCCAGTGCAATTCTGCTTGTCATTCTCACCCTCTCGGGAATCCTCGATGTCGCGCGGGCTCTGTCACCTGTCGAGAAAGCGACCCTCTTTGGTGAGGCCGAAATGGGCGTTGCCGGCCTTCTTCGCGCACAAACCGCTCCCGGCGCAGTCATTGCGCATGCTCCAGTTCACAATTCTCCCCTCTGCCTCGCTGGCCGACCGTCGCTCATGGGCTACCCCGGGCATCTCTGGACCCATGGCATCGACTATAGTTCACGTGAGCGGGACCTTGAGACAATTCTCAGCGGTGGCCCGTCAGCGCGTGAGGCGATCACGCGAAACAGGGTCGATTACCTGCTCATCGGTCCGCTCGAACGCAGGCAGTTTAGTCCTGACGAAAAGGCGATGGCCGCCGAGTTTGCTCTCGTCTTTGACCAATCCGAGTATCGACTCTATCGCGTTACAAAGTGAAGACCAGGACAGCGAAGGGAGGAGGGCAACCCGCTCGAGGTTTTGATGTCAACTTGACTGCAGTTGGCGCCCTCCTTAAGCTCAGTCTCGATGCTTGTTGAAGTCGCCATCCCGGTTCACGTAAGCCAGACCTTCACGTACCATCTTCCGGACCATCTTGTGGCCGATGCCGCACCTGGATGTCGTGTCCTGGTGCCGCTCGGCAGGCAACTCGTGACGGGATACATTGTCGCGACCCTTGCCAGTCCCGCAGCCCCGTCAGACGAGAAGTTCGAACTTAAGGCGGTTGAACAACTCTTCGATCTCGAACCACTGGTCACTGAGGAGATGCTCGAGCTGACACGCTGGATCGCGGATTACTACTACGCTCCGTGGGGCGAGGTCATCAAATCGAGCCTCCCTGCAGGGATCAATGCCGAAGCGAAGTCGGTGCTGACGATCACCGAAGCCGGGCGCGAAGCGCTCGAGTCAGTTTCCCCGCGGGCCCGGATCTCGTCCAAAATGCGGGCGCTCTCATTGGTCGCTGAAACTGGCTCAAGGAATGCAAGGGACCTTGCCCGAGACTCGAGCAAAAACCGGGCGTCGGCGATCATACGGGAGCTGGAGCGAGAGGGGCTCATTATCGCAGCCCGCCAGCTTCAGACAGCTCAGGTCCGGACAAAACGCCAGCAGGCTGTGAGGCGCGTCGAGCAGGATCCAGCAGCCAACGTCAAACCGCTCAACTCTTCTCAGCAGCGCGTCATGGACCTCCTCTCTAACTCTCTCGAGCCTGCCGGCTGTACCGAGATCGCCGAGCTCGCCAAGGTTAGTTCTTCAGTCATCCGGACGCTGGAGCGACGGGGGCTGGTCGAGGTCTTTTCGCGCGAGGTGCGGCGAAACCCACTCGCGCACCTCGACGATCATCCAATCGATGCCCTGACTCTCACTCCAAAACAGCAGGCGGCTCTTGATGTCATCTCGGCACAGATCGACATCGGAGAGTTCGGTGCGTTTCTGCTCCACGGCCTGACCGGGAGCGGAAAGACTGAAGTCTATATGCGCGCCATGCGCGCCGCTGTCGAGCGTGGAAAAACAGCGCTCATGCTGGTCCCGGAGATATCCCTGACGCCGATGTTCGCGCGCAGGCTCCGCGCGCATTTTGGCTCACGGATCGCGATTCTCCACTCGTCTCTCTCGGACGGCGAGCGGCTCGATGAGTGGAATCGATTGCGCAGCGGCGAAGCACGCGTCTGCATCGGGGCACGATCAGCAGTGTTTGCACCACTCGTAAATCTCGGGGTGATCGTCGTCGATGAGGAACACGAGGCCTCATATAAACAGGATGAGTCGCCCCGTTATCACGGGCGTGATACAGCCATCATGCGGGCATCACGTGCCAGCGCAATCGTCATCCTGGGCAGTGCAACTCCCTCGATGGAGTCATTCCGCAATGCCCAGACTGGTAAGTATCAGTACCTCAAGCTTGACGAGCGAATAGGGGGCCGGGCACTCGCGGAGGTCGAGGTCGTCGATATGCGCGAGGTCTTCGCTCGACATGGAAAGGCGCAGCTCGTGTCGGACGAGATGAAAGAGGCCGTGAGAAGCAGTTTCGCAAAGGGTGAACAGACCATGGTGCTGCTCAATCGACGCGGCTTTTCTTCTTACATTCTTTGTCGCAGTTGCGGAGCATCGGTGCATTGCTCCGAGTGCGATGTGACTCTCACGTATCACAGGATGGCCGCCAGATTGATCTGTCACTATTGCGGTCACGAGGAGCGGGTGCCAAAGAGTTGTCCGGACTGTGCCGGACCGTACATGCACTTTGTCGGTCAGGGTACTGAGCAAGTCGAAGCATTGCTCAAGGAGATGTACCCCGAAATGCGGATCGCGCGTTTGGACCGCGATACGACGCGAAGACGAGGCGCATTTGAGAAGGTCCTCGACGACTTCGCCGCCGGCGAGATCGACCTGCTGGTGGGGACTCAGATGATCGCGAAAGGCCACGATTTTCACAATGTCACTCTGGTTTGTGTCATC
>JANNRD010000170.1:0-5324 GCA_031401095.1 Acidobacteriota bacterium | reverse complement strand
CCTTCGGCAATATCTTCGCGGTATTTGATGCTTCCCGCTTTCAGCCACTCCGCCAGTTGACCGAGCCCTTCGTGGTGACGATCGGCGAACTGAAAGACAAGGAAGCCCTCTGCTCGCGCCTGCTTGACCAGCAGTGTCCCCAATATTCGTGGGCCCATCTCCGGCTTCTCTAGATTGTATTGCGAGATCTGACCACAGATAGAAATCCTCGCCCTGGTGTTGATTCGCTTGAGAACAGCATCTGAAATCGATCCGCCGACGTTATCAAAGTAAACATCGATTCCATTCGGACAAAGCTCACCGAGCTTTTCGGCATAGTCATTCGTCGTCTTGTAATTGAACGCTGCGTCAAAGCCGAGCTCATTGACCAGCCAGTCGACCTTCTGATCGCTTCCGGCAATGCCCACGACGCGACAGCCCTTGATCCTTGCGATCTGTCCAACGATTGAACCGACCGCACCAGCGGCACCTGAGACAACCACCGTCTCTCCCGACTTTGGTTGACCAATTGCTAGAAGGCCAAAGTAGGCACTCAGCCCAGGCATTCCCAGAATTCCGAGTGCGGTCGAGATCGGTGCCAATTGGGGATCGATCTTGCGCAGATCCTTTCCTCTGGCGACCCCGTACTCCTGCCAGCCCTGCCTGCCCTCGACAACATCACCGACTGCAAACCCGGGATCGCGACTCTCGATCACCGTGCCGACCGTGCCGCCGACCATGACCTCATCGATCTGAACGGAAGGAGCGTAGGACTTTACTTCGCTCATTCGCCCGCGCATGTATGGATCAACGGAGAGGTAGAGAATGCGAACCAGCAGCTCTCCCGCCGCCGCCTGCGGGATTGGAGTCTCAACTATCCTGAAGTCAGATTCTTTCGGATAACCCTGAGGTCTCGCAGAGAGAACGATTTGCCTATTCATAGTTCAGTTCCTGTCACACTGCCCATCATACCGCTTTGACGTTGTCCAATAGGCGGCGCATGCCACGCAGCCAGCGATCGGGGTTGTTGGCTTTGCGACGGAGGTATTCGGCCACCTCGGGATGCGGCAGAATGAGAAACTGCTCTTCGTCAAGTCCCTTGACGACAGCTTCGGCGACATCCTCAGGCTCAATCGCGCCCGGATTGAGGAAGGTGTCGCGCTTACCGTCTTCACCCAGCAGCATCTTTGTCCGGACACCTTGCGGACAGAGGCACGAGACCTTGATGCCACGATCGCCGTACGTGATCGCCAGCCACTCAGCCAGAGCGACGGCCGCGTGCTTGGTCACGGAGTAAGTGGCAGACCCGATCTGTGTCAGAAGTCCGGCGGCCGATGCGGTCTGTAAGAGATACCCCTCGCCACGAGCGAGCATGTGCGGGACGACATGTCGGGCGGCGTAGACGTGCGCCATGAGGTTTACTTCCCACATTCGGTGCCACAATTCGTCCGGGAGTTCCGGTCCACCAGGTGAGCCACCAATCCCCGCGTTGGAGCAGAAGAGGTCGACGCGACCGAATCGAGCGATTGTCTGCTCGATCAGTTCGGCGATACCAGCCTCGCTGCTGACATCCGTTCTGATCGCCAGTCCGCCGCCTGGGATGATCTGGTTGACCTCGTTCGCAACTTCATCCGCATGGCTGGCATCGAGATCGGCGACCACCACGGCACCAGCACCTTCGGCCGCAAATCGCCGACAGAGGGCGCGCCCGATACCGTTTGCGCCTCCGGTGACAATAACCACCCTGTCTTTGAGTTTCATTTACCCTCGTGCTTCCGCAGTTCAACTTTGGCGATCGCTTCGCTGTGAACCTCATCCGGTCCGTCGGCCAACTTCAATGTGCGTGCGCTTGCCCAGGCGGCAGCGAGGGGAAAGTCCTGGCATACGCCGGCCCCACCGTGAGCCTGAATCGCACGGTCGATGACGCGCAGGGCCATGTTCGGAGCAATCACTTTGATCATCGCGATCTCTGCACGGGCGACTTTGTTGCCGACAGTATCCATCAGGTACGCCGCCTTGAGGACGAGGAGTCTTGCTTGCTCAATCTCCATTCTCGAGAGTGCGATATCGGCGCGAATCGTTCCCTGTTCAGAAATCTTCCTGCCAAAGGCGACGCGAGAGGTGACGCGCTGGCACATTGCCTCGAGGGCACGTTCGGCCACTCCGATAAGGCGCATGCAGTGATGAATCCGGCCCGGTCCGAGCCGCCCCTGTGCGATCTCAAAACCACAGCCTTCGCCAAGCAGAATACTCGACGCGGGGACCCGGACGTTCTCATAGGTGACCTCACCGTGGCCGTGTGGCGCGTGGTCATAGCCAAAGACGGTGAGCATTCGCTTGATGGTCACGCCGGGTGCATGCATTGGGACGAGGATCATCGACTGCTGCTTGTGTTTCGCGGCGCTCGGATCCGTTTTTCCCATGAAGATCGCGATCTTGCACCGCGGGTCACCAGCTCCCGAGCTCCACCACTTGTGACCATTGATGACGTACTCATCGCCATCCCGGACGATGCTCGATTGAATGTTGGTCGCATCTGACGAGGCGACACCAGGCTCTGTCATGGCAAAGCACGAGCGAACCTCACCGTTGAGAAGCGGCTTGAGCCATTGCTCCTGCTGCTCCTTTGTTCCATATCGCGCGATCACCTCCATATTGCCCGTATCGGGTGCCGAGCAGTTGAAGACCTCGGGCGCGAAGGTCGAGCGACCCATGATCTCGCAGAGTGGAGCGTACTCGAGGTTGGTCAGACCCGCGCCGTGACCGCTTTCGGGGAGAAAGAGGTTCCACAGCCCGGCTGCCCGCGCCTTGGGCTTGAGGTCCTCGATGATCTGTACTGGTTGCCAGCGGTCGCCTTCATTGATCTGCGTGTAATAGAGCTTTTCATTGGGATAGATATACTCGCTCATGAAGTCAGACAGGCGTTTCTGAAGTTCCTGTACCTTGGGTGAGAATTCAAACTGCATAACGTTCCTTTCGGTTATTGAATGATAGCCAGACGGACGCCTGACACGGAGCTGAATCCAGATGACCCCAGTGTCGCCCGACAAGACTTGACAGGGTACCTACCGGTCGGTAAGTCTAGGCTTGGCCATACCTTCTGTCAATCTAGAACAGTCGGCGAGAACCGTCGGCTAGAACAGTCGGCTAGAACCGTGGACGGGGACCGTCCGCGGTGCCGGAGCCACGAGCTTAGAGGCAATCATGCTTGAATCTGCGCAGACAACCAAGCGAGGAGGGCCAGCGGGGCCTCTCGTCGGTCTGAAAGTGCTCGACTTCTGTAGTTTCATCAACGGTGCCTACAGCGCAACGCTGCTGGGTGACCTTGGTGCCGAGGTCGTCAAGATCGAGCCGTTGACCGGTGATCTGGCGCGAGCGTGGGGGCCGTTTCTGAAGGGTGAGAGCCGCTTCTATCAGGCGTGGAACCGCAACAAGCGCTGTCTCGCCGTCGATCTGACGGAACCCGCCGGGCGCGAGATCGTTCATCGCCTCGTGAGCGACGCCGACATCGTCATCGAAAACTATCGGCCAGGTGTCACCGAGAAACTGGGCATCGATTACGAAACCTTGTGCGCACTTAATCCGCGCCTTCTCTATTGCTCCTCGACGGCGTTCGGCTCGAAGGGGGAGCAGCGGAACCGGCCCGGTTACGACCCCGTCTTTCAAGCCCTCGGTGGGATCGTGCGCGACAACGTGCGGTTTAGCGGCAGCGTCGCGATCTGTCCGGTCGCTGTCTCGGACTATCAGGCCTCGATGCTCGTAGTGACCGGTGTCCTGGCGGCACTCTTCCACCGCGAAAGGACGGGCGAGGGACAGAAGATCGAGACCTCTCTTTTGCAGGGTGTCATGTCGATCCAGGCGCATTACTTCGTTGAGGCGCTCGATTGTCAGGAAGAAGGCGCGATCGGCATCTATCCCTATCGGATTTTCGAAACAGAGGACGAACACATCTTCATCGCGGCCGCGACCGACAAGTTCTGGCGCATGCTTTGTGAAAGCCTCGGCATTCCTGATCTGGGGGTCGATCAGCTCTTTCACACCAACGCCAAACGGACGATTCGCGCCGCTGAGTTGACTTCGATCCTGCAGCCGATCTTCCTCAAAAAGAAGGCAGCAGAGTGGGAGAAGCAACTCGTTGAGAAGGGTGTGCCGTGCGGCGTCGTGAGCAGCTACCTGAAGTTTCTCAACGATCCGCAGGTGGCGGCGCTCGACATGAACCCGGTCATCGATCATCCGCTGATCGGACAGATTCGTACCGCCGGCATCCCGATTCATTTCGAGAAGACGCCCGGCCGCATCCAGCGCGCTGCCCCAACCCTCGGGCAGCACTCGGAAGAGATACTCAGCGAACTGGGCTACGATACTGAAGCGATAGCTCAGTTGAAGGCAGGTGGGGTCATCGGCCCTCCGATTTCTGATTGCTGATTTTGGAATCCTGGAACAAGAGAAGAGGAACAACGGAACATACGGAAATTCACGGAAGAGACGGAATCAAGCAAGAGAGTTTTTCCGTTTGTTCCGTGAGTTTCCGTGGGTTCCGTTGTTTCTCTTCTCTTGTTCCAGGATTCCAAAATCAAGAAGCAGAAATCCAAAATCCGGTTGCCTACTGGTCAGTAGGTGAGATAGAATCCGAGGTCACCATGCGGGGGGGTGTCGCAAGGCCGCCGCGCGAAGAACAAGAAAAGGGAGATGCTCATGAAGAAGAACCTCTATCGCATCGGAGTGGTAGCAGTTGCGCTGCTCGCCGTCGTCGTCCTGGCAACCGCTGCCAACAAGTCGGCACCGGCGAAGGTCACCTTTGCAAAGGATATCGCACCGATTGTCTTTAAGCACTGCGCAGAGTGTCATCGAGCGGGCGAGATCGCGCCAATGTCACTCATGACCTACCAGGAAGTGCGGCCGTGGGCAAAGTCGATTCGCGAACGGGTTGCTGATGGATCGATGCCCCCGTGGAGCGCAGATCCGAAGGTTGGCCATTGGGCGAATGATCCGCGCCTCTCGCAGAAGGAGATCGAAACCATTGTTGCGTGGGTCGCCGAAGGAGCTCCAAAGGGTGAAGATAGAGATCTCCCGGCTCCACCAAAGTTCACCGATGGGTGGACGATCGGAAAGCCCGATGCGGTGATCGAAATGCCGGTCGAGTACACAGTGCCCGCTGACGGGACGGTTCCGTATCTCTACTACACGATGCCGACCAATTTCACTGAGGATAAGTGGATTGCGGCGATGGAGATTCGACCAGGCAACCGCGCTGTCGTGCATCACGTGATTGCTTACGCGCAGGATGGAGGTGTCACTACCACCGGCGCCGGTGGCGAAGGCGATCTGCGGCGTGGCGGTCGGAC
>JANNRD010000169.1:0-3327 GCA_031401095.1 Acidobacteriota bacterium | reverse complement strand
GTTCGCGCCAGATCGGGCCCTGCTCCCACACCGGACCGCCATTGTTCACCTCGCGCGAGTAGATCGTGTCACTTGTTCCCCACTGAGACTCGAGATTGACCAGACCGGCGTGGCTGATCAAGCACTTGTATCTGGTCGTGGTCGCCTGCAACCAGTTCGCCAGATGACCGCCATAACTCGCCCCACCCGCAGCCTGCCGCGACGAATCAATAAACTTAAAAAGCTTGATTGCTTCGTCGGCTGCCTCACCCAGCTCTTCACCCGGGCCTTTGAGCGGATCGCCTTGGATCTCCTGCGCAAACTTCTCGCCGTAGCCGGTCGAACCAGTGTAGTCAGTTAAGAGAACTACATAACCGGGCTGCGCCAGCAGGTGGTAATTCCAGCGCACAAAGAACTGATCCCGCCACATCGAATGAGGGCCACCATGGATGAGAACAAAGAGCGGGTATTTCTTGTTTTCGTCAAACCCGGGTGGAAGCGCGACGAAACTGTGAATTCGTTTTCCACGCTTTGAGGAAAACGAGAACTGCCTCAAATCCTCCCAATCGATGGATGCCACACGGGCCTGGTTGAAGTTCGTCAATGGGCGATGTCGTTTGGCCGCGAGATCGATCCGAACTACTTCTGCGGGACTGGTCGCGCTCTCCCAATTGGCAAAAAGAATGGGAGAGCTTCCCTTCGTTGCCCCCGTCAGCCCGCTGAAGACTCCCTGCTTGAGCCCGATTTCGAGCCTTACTTCACCACCGGCTGCCGGCACCGAGTAGAGATGCTCGAGACCCGCATCCTCCGCAGTCAGATAGACCGTGCGTCCATCCGGCGAGACCGAGAATGCGGAGACAGCGCGGTCAAACACAGCACTCATCACGCGGGAATCGCCAGCCGCCGGCCAGCGTTGACTCACCAGGCGCGTCAGGGTGTAGACCTTGTCCTTGATGTTAGGGGTCACAAGTGAAAAGAGCGTCGAGCCGTCCGGGCTAAACCTCGGTGAGGCGTAACCGTCTGTCCCCCTGGTGAGCTGTCGGGCTTCACCTCCCGTTGTGGCTATCTCAAAGAGCTGAGTACTTGTCTCGGCATAGGCGGCGGTTTCCCGATCGGCTGAAGCGACAAAGACGATCGATCGCCCGCCAGGTGCCCAGGTTGCATCAAGTTCTTCGCTGCCGGGGGTTGTCCGACCAGAGAAGCCCGGTAGAGAGACGAGCTTGGTGCCAGCCAGCAGGTCCCTGGCTGGTGTGGCAGGCTCGAGAACCTGGAGAAACACGTGAGCCTCCGTGTCATCCAGCCACCGATCCCAGTTTCGAATCGGGAAGCTCTCGTAGACCCTGGCGCGGTACTTTCGCGCACGTCGTTCAGCAGCGATCTTCTTGTTGGCCTCGTCGTCGATCGCTCCAGGAAAAACTGTACTGGTAAAGAGCAGTGCCATCCCATCCGGTCTCCACTGAGGCGCCCGCGCACCAGTCGAGAGAGACGTCGCTCGGACCGCCTCGCCACCAGCGGCAATATCGAGCGTGTAGACCTGAGTCGCCTCATCGCCGTCGCGGCGTGCGACAAAGGCGACCATGCGACCATCCGGGCTCCAAACGACTCCGCTTTCGGCTCCCCGTGAGGACGTCAGGCGTCGGGCAGGTGAGCTGCCGTCCCCCGGAACAATCCAGAGGTCGGAGATTTGATCCTTCTCGTCGTAGGCAGGTTCGAGCACCGAGAAGACGACCCACTTCCCGTCAGGGCTCGGGACCGGGGCACCAACGCGTCTCATCAACCAGACGTCCTCGTGGGTGATCGCCCGTTTGGCTGCCGGCTGCTGCGCAACGACGGGCCTCGAGTTGGGGAGCCCAGTCAGCAAAACAACGAGAATCAGAACTGTCCGCTTTGACATGGCAGTGACCTTGATCTTCGAGACTACTTTCTGGCGGAGCGCGTTCCAATGCAGTAGAGATGCTGCGCCGTGCGAATGAATATCTGACCATCGGAAATGGCAGGGGAACTGAGACAATAATCGCTGAGGGCATTCTCGGCGAGTATCTCGAACTTTGGCCCGGTCTTGAAGACGGTCGTCAATCCCTCCTCGTTCGTGACGTAGATCTTTCCATCGGCGAGGACCGGAGAGGAACTATACGTACCTGTCTTCAGTCTTTGTTGGCCGTAGACCTCTTGACCTGTCTTTTTGTCGAGACAGAAGACGACTCCGTTATCGCGAATGATGTAGAGCTGGTCACCGTCAATCACCGGAGTTGGCACATCTGGGCCGTTGCTGAATGTCCAGGCAACGTGCGATGCCGTGACGTCACCGGCCCCCCCTGCACGGACGGCGAGATATGGTTTGTACTTGCTGCCGACGTAGACCATCCCGTCTGAGATGAGAGGCGAGTTGACGATGCGATAGTACGGGTTGTTCTCCGGGTTGAGCCCGTTTGCCCTCCAGAGCTCCTTGCCCGTGTTGAGATCGTGCCCGGTAACGCAATCACCCCCACTGATGATGAGCTCTGTTTTCCCGTTTTGCTTGAGAAGACCCGGGGTAATATAAGAATCGGGAGACTCCATGATAGCGGAAGTTGGTCGTTCGGCGCGCCAAAGAGTCTTGCCGGTTTTAGCCTCAATGCGGAGGAGGTACGACGGGTCGTCCGTCCTCATTCCGTGCAGGACCGGAACAAAGAGCGAGTTGTCGTAGAGGAGTGGAGACGACGCATATCCCCAGTTCAGGCCAAAACGGCCGTAGTCTTTCTGGATATCACGCATCCAGACCTCGGTGCCGGCGAAATCAAAACACTTGAGGACGCCGATTCCAGTCATGACCCAGACGAATTTTCCATCTGTTACCGGAGAGGGAGATGACATATTCTGCTTACGCATCTTGACGTTGCCGGTGCCGATTGGCTTTTTCCAGCGGATTGTTCCCTGGTTGCGATCAAGCGCCCAAAGGAAGAGCCCGTCTTTCTCGGCGACATTGAGGAAGATGGTGTCGCTCCAGATAATTGGGGTCGAGCCGCTCCACTCGGGCATCGGCACTTTCCACGTGACGTTCTCTTCGGGACCCCAACGAATGGGTAAGTTTCTTTCGTTGCTTACTCCGTTGAGAAGCGGGCCGCGCCATTGAGGCCAGTTCTCGGCCGAAGCGGCGCTGAACGAGAGAACGACGAACGCAAGGACCAATAGGACTCGACGACGCATACTGACCTCCATGATCTGTTTCGCCAATACTAGACTACTGGAGAGGAATCCGCCAAGCGTGCGAACCCTGGGTAGTGGTTCAATTTCGCTGGAACGTACACTTTTCGAACGAACACCAACCAAGGTAATGAACCACAGAGTCGCAGAGACACAGAGACAGCA
>JANNRD010000168.1:0-9247 GCA_031401095.1 Acidobacteriota bacterium | reverse complement strand
GGGATGTCTGCGAGGATGCCAGTCTTCGCTGCGTTCTTGCGGAGGCCTACCTCACGAAGGGCGACCACCTTGAAGCGCTGCGACTGCTGACGCGGTATGTTGACCCCGTTTCACTGCTCGCGCTGCCCCTCTCAGCCCGAGCCAGTGTCCTGTTGTGGCTTGGGCGCGCATACGTTGAAGGGAAGAAGCTTCCGCTTGCACTCGAGACTCTTGAGCGCGGGCTTAACCTCGCCACTAAAGATAACGACGAGAATGCGGTCGCGGAAGCACAGGCTTCGATTGGTCGAGCGTTCATGGGCCTCAAGGACCTGCTTGCCGCGCGCGACAATCTCAATCGCGCAATGCTCACCGCCCGCCGTGGAGGTAACGCGCGGCTTGGAGCGGAGGTGCATCTCTGGCTCGGCAAGGTCGACTGGAAGGATGGCGACCTTGATGGTGCCCGATACAATTGGACCCGCGCGACGAGGTTGGCAGACGGCCTCAACGCGCCTCTGCTTCAGGCCCGCGTCCAATTGCAACAGGCATTCGTGCTCTACGCTGAAGGTAAGCTCAAGGAGTCCGTCCCTGGTTACGAGAGTGCAGTCGAGCGAATCCAGGCAATCGGCAATCTCCCACTTCTCCTCAAAGCCTACAGTAGCCTCTCTCGCGCCCTCGTTCGCCTCGGGCAATGGTCGGCCGCCGAAAGACTGCTTGACGACCGCCTGGCACTCGCCCGGCACAATAAGATCAACAAGGCGGAAGCCGTGGCCCTGACTGATCACGCCGAACTCGAGTTGCTCCAGGGGCGGCTGCAGGCCGCAGTCACTGCGATCGAGATGGCGGTTGCGAGCCACGGACAACACGTCTACGCTCGAACGCAAAGAATACTGGGTCGAATCCTGATCGTCAGAGGACAACTCCAGGAGGGAATCAAGGCGCTTGAGATGGGACTGATTGCTTCGCGCGAGAATGGAGCGCTTGAAGAGCAGATTCTGATTGGGGTCGAGTTGGCTTTGGCTCATCTTGAGGGTGGAGATGTCGCCACAGCGCGCGCACGCCTCGATGAGGCCGAGGCGACGACGCCACTCGACCCCGCGCTGACCCTCATGGGAAGGGCGCTCTACGCCCGGGGTTGTGTCCAGGCTGCCGGCAACCAGCTTGGCGAGGCGAATCGCTCGTTTGCGCAATGCCTCGCGATTTTCCAGACGACCGGCGATCCGTATCGTGTCGGCCTTTGTCAGGCTGCGATTGGTGAGCTGAGATCGAAGTCCGGGCGCGATGATTCAGCGCGGGCGCATTTTGAAGAGGCGCAGCGTCAGTTCGTCAAGCTCGGAGCCGTCGCCGAGCTGAGGAGGGTGGAGGCCCGGCTCTCATCGAGCCTGCTTGTCAATGCGGCACCGAAACTGACCTCAGCGACTCGCCAATTGTCGAAGACCGCCCGCCTCTCACTTGAGCATCTGGCAACGGCGCTCAACACTGGCACGCTGACGGGGCCGACCGCATCGAAAATCCTCGTTGGGGTCGCGAATGATGAATTGGCTGGCCTCCTCCTGAAAGGACTCGAAGTCGAGAATTATTTCGTCACCCGGGTGCTCGATGGACGGACCGCGTATGAGAAGGTGACGGCTAACGGCTCCTCCTACCACCTCCTCATCCTCGATGCCCTACTCGAGCATCGATCGGGATTTGATGTCTGTCGAGAGCTGCGCAAGCGCAAGCTGGAAACACCGGTCATTCTGCTCGGGGCGCGTCAGGGTCTTGAGGATAAGATAGAGGCGCTGCAAGCGGGAGCTGACGATTTTCTCAGCAAGCGCAATCTGGTCTTCGAGGAGCTGTTGGCGAAAATCGATGCGCTGCTGAGATGAGCTCAGACCCGTTCATTCGTTAGAATGGTGGTCAGGAGTCGTGGCCCGGAGTGGTGGCCAGGAGTGGTGGTAAGAGACTGATATGAGGATTCTCGTTATTGGGGCGGGTCGCGTTGGCTGCGGAGCGTTGGGAGTTGCGCTGGCGCTTCAGGGCCACGAATTGATTCTCGCTCTGAGACGCCCCGAACTCATCGAGTCGATCAACCAGCTCGGCTATGACGTTCAGACCAGGGGAAGCGTCGACACTCTCGTTCCAGTGCGAGGCGTGAGGGCAGTGGCGATGTCCGGAGCTGCGTTCTCCGAGGAGGTGGCAGAGGCCGACCAGGTCTTTACAGCAGTGCGCCCCGACAATCTTCCAGGGATCGCGCCCGCGCTTGCTGAGGCACTTGTCTACCGTATCGGATGCGGTGTGACACGTCCACTCGATGTCTTTTGCTGCGAGAATTTGAAAAACGCGGGGTCTCAGCTCGAACGCTTGATCTTTACACAGATCCCGTTTGCCTTCGCGCAGCAGATTCAGGAGTGGGTCGGATTCAACGCGGCGATTTCAGACCGGATCGTTTCTGGCCAGGAGACTGACGCCGAAGGGCGTCTTCTGATTACGGCTGATGCGACGGGCGATATCCTCTTCGACTCGCTGCAAGTGAAAAACGACTTCGATATCCTGCCGCCCTTCAAGGGGCTTGAGAACTTTCCCGCCTGCATGGAAGAGAAACTCTACGTTCTCAACTGCGGACACGCGGTCTGCGCCTATCTTGGTTATCAGCGCGGGTATCAGTTTATCCACGAAGCGATGCTCGATGAATCGATTCGAAGCTGCGTCGTCGGCGCCATGCTTGAAGCGCAAAGCGCGCTCCAGTGCAAGAATAGCCGGACCTTTCATTACGCTGCGTTTATCAATGAAATACTCGCCAGCTTCGAGAATGCGGCGCTGAAGGATACGATTAGCCGAGTCGGTCGCGACCCGATTCGCAAGTTGCAGGCGGATGACCGGCTGATCGGACCCGCAAAGCTTGCCTATCGCTATGGCATCGAACCCGTTAACCTGATCAAAGGCTGCGCCGCTGCGCTTCGCTTCAGTCAGAACGACGACCCTCAGTCAATCGAACTCCAGAAACTCGTGTCGGAAACCGGAGTCGCTCGCGCACTCGATACTGTTGCGCAGCTACGGCCGTGGAATCCCATCTCACTCCTCATCCAGGAGCAGGTCACAGCCAGCTCAAATGGAGGCCTCAGAAGCTAAATCGCATCCCGGTCTCGATCCGTCGTCCCGGCAGGGAAGAGATCGCTTTGCCGTAGAAGGGCGAACTGAGAACCCCGGAGAATCCCGTTGGATTGGCGTGATTGAGCGCGTTGAAGGCTTGAGTGTAGATTTCCATGCGATAGCGATCATTGGCCCCCGCTCCGAGTCCGCCCATTGCTCCCAGCATATCGCCTCCCTCTCCAGCCCGGATGACTCTCATTTGCGGGCCGCCCGAGCCCCCAGCCTCTCTTGGTTTTCCCCATCCGAAGCCATATCCGAGGCGGATACTGACATCGTAGCGGCCAACACCTCTCGCTGAGTTGCGCGAGACACCCTTCGGTCGGTCGTTGATGATCGTATCGGAATTGTCGTCGAACCCGGTTGTGATGTTGTATGGAGTGGCGGAACTCAGCTGCAGCGAGGTTCCGAGACGCAGGTCCTTCCAGAACGTGAAGCTCGAGAAGAGAGAGAAGCGGTGACGCGCATCGAGAACTGCGGGCCCTCTCTCCCCGCGAAGGTTGCGGTTGTCTGAAGGCAACGAGGTCGGTCCGTCGACTTCACTCGTATACCTCGAGAGGACATAGTTCGCTCCGACCATGGTCCCACCGGGTTTCATCCAATTGAGGTTGAGATTGAGCGAGTGATTGAAGGAATTCGCTGACGATTCGATCTGCGTCACGTTACCCAATGCCGAGTTCGGTCGCGTCCCGTCAGGAAATGGCGCGTTGATGTTACGGCCGCGGAGCAGATGAATTCCCCTTTGGTAAGAGTAGTTCGCTCGCAACATCAAGCTCGCTGGGAGCTGCCGTTCCACACCGAAGGAAACCTGGTAGATGGTTGGTTGCTGGAGGTCAGATGCGGTCTCGATCCGGCTCGGCGGCAGCGACGCCGATTGATCTCCGGCCCCAGGGTTCGGATAGCCTGGATTGCGGATGATCAGATCCCGTTGCTTGAACCCGTCGACGCGCAGAGTCTGTTCGTATATCTCACCCGCGAACCAGTCATAGAACAGACCGCCGCCGGCGCGAATGGTCGTCTTGCCATCTTTAAACGGAGACCAGGCGAACCCGAGCCTTGGCCCAATGTTGCCACGCTTGCCGATTGTCGACTGGAACTCCTGTCTGAGCCCAAAGCTGACGGAGAGGTTCTTTTTGAGTCTCAGGTCGTCCTGCAGGTACCAGGCAAATTGATATTGACTGAAGTTCACGAGGCCGTCACCGACACGCCGCGAGAATGTAATCGCCTGGCCGGCATTGAACTGTGCAAGGCTCCCAAAACTAAAGGTCCCGTGTGCGTTGCGGATCTCGTCGCTGTGAACTCTCTCCACTTCGAAGAGGATTCCGGTTCTCAGAACGTGCTGACTGACGCTGAAATCGACGTTCTCAGCGAACTCGACTTCATTCAGTTTGCGCGAGCTCTCGATCTGCGCCCCACCACTGGTAAAGGCATTTTGGACAATGGTCGTCGGGAAATTGCTCAATGAGTCAATCGAATTTGACTGCCATCGCGACTGGAATCGAAACTCGTTGACAAGCGACTTGCCGAAGACTCCTGAGTCTGACACTCGGAAGAGGCTCTCTGCCGCATCCGTTGAATATGCCCGCTCGGCTAGATCGTAGTCGCCGGCCCCCAGATTGTCCCTGCGTGTGACGTTTCGCTGGAATTCGGATCTGAGGGTATGTGTCTTCTTGAGAGCATGCTCGGCACGCGCGGCGAGGTTGAGACGGCGGTTCGGTCGGATAACGAGGCCGTCAACTCTGCCCGTTGGAAGTTCCGCGACGATCGTCCTGGTGTCATATTCATTGACGCCATCTGCCGAGAGAAAGAGGGATGTGTGGTTCTTCCAAAGCGGGCCACCGAGATCAAACGCGAAGCGGCGCGTCTGCTCCGGTCCGCGATATGAAGCTGCGGGATTTCGCGCGTTCAGGGATTCGTCACGGAAACCCGCGTTGATCGAGCCATTCCAAAGGTTGATGCCCGGCTTGGTGGTGATGTCGACATGGACGAAACCCGCATCGTGGTTCTCGGCAGCGTAGGGGTTCATGCGGAATCTGATCTCACGAATCTGGGCTTTTGGTGGGAGCTTGCCGCCACGAAAGCCGTTGACTCGCAAGACAGCTCCCGGGCCAGCCATCTCGCGGATGACATTCTCAAGCTCGTCTGGATCATCTGGGAGTTGCGCGATCTGCTCGGCCGTGAGCACCGTTGAAAAGGCATTGCCCCGGGCATCGGTACTGGCCTCCCGCTTGTCCTGCTCGACTGCGAGCTGCTCTTCGACCAGTGGAACATCGAGCGTCACCTCAATCCGGTTTATCCCGGCGCGAATCTCAACGGAGTCCTTCTCGCGTCTTGCAAACCCCTTCGCTTCGACGACAAGGCGGAACACCCCCGGCATCAGCCGCGAGAAGGTCGCGTCACCCTTGCCGCTTGTCCTGAGCGTGTCAGTCTTGTTTTCAACCGAGGCCAGTGACACCTGCGCCCGCGGAATTGCAGCCCCGCTTGGATCGAGGACAACCACGCTGAGCGAGGCAGCCGGCGGTCGTGCCGATTGCGCGAAGGTCGCCGGCACCGACTGCGATACCAGTAGTAGAGCTAACCCGAAATTGAGAAATACCCGACCCATTAGCTTTCCTCAGGTGCGGCGAGTTCTCGCGCACCGTCCCTGGCCTTCCTTGTAGCCTGATTTGGTAGATCGCGCTGGGGTTGCCTACTCCTTTTCGAATCGATCGGGCTTGATCTTTGGGTTGATGGTGATCTTCTTAATCTCGGTCTCTTCGCTTGCTTTGCCATCGACCGTGCGCGAAAGGGAATGCGGGAACAGCACTCCATCGACCGGACGGTAATCATCGAGAGAGAGCTGAAACTCCACTTGTGGGGCAGCGGCTGCCTTGGATGCCTCTTCTTCAGCGCGTTTCTCCATTTCTTCCCGGTGACCGCCCGTTTGTGTCATCGTCCTGACCTCGAAACGAGGAGCTCGACCCTGATAGGTCATCATGAGAGGTCGAGAAGTCTTTTGATCGAGGAAGAGGCGCACCGAAAAGTTGTTGGGTCCGACGAGGTCGATCACTTCAGCCTTGCCCTCCGGGGCCTCGGCCTCGCCGACATATGTCAACTCGATCGGAACGGAGGGCGGTGTCGAAAGAAGAAAGGCGAGGCAGAGGCGAGTCAGATCGGACCGGATGCCGCCCTCGGCCCTTGCGTTTGCATCTGGCCCTCCGTCAGGCGCGCGTCGAATGACGACAGCTCCGCCACCGTGAGCGCTGTTTGACTGAGAATCCGACCAAATACCGGCGCCGGTCATGACATCGATCCGCGTCATCTCAATGCCTGGCATGAGGTTCAATGTCTCCGACCGTCTGATCCGGTCCGGAAGCAGTATCTCGAGTTCAGTCTCACCTCCGGTCTCGCGATCCCCCATCATGCGCCGATACTTGCCGGTGATTGTCAGACTCTTGATCGCCTTCAGCTTCGCGTCACCTCCAATTGCCTGTCGGGCCTTCGCCATCAATTCACTGGCGCGTGACTCTGGATGACCATTCCCGGCGACTGCCAGTTGCGAGGCCTGCCAGATGAGAGAGAGCGTGATCGAGAGAATCAGTGTTCGTTTCATTGCTGTCTATTCCTTGTGTTGAACGCAATCTGTCCTGCCGCCCCTGCCCGCGCACGTTGCGCAGACAGTCGGGCATCCGCGATCATACTGGCCCAGTTCGCAGGCGTCCTGGTTAAGCCCGAGCAAAGAGATTGTTAAGGATGTAAAATTTGCAGCGATGAGACTTAAGGGCTGGTTCCTCATGCTATCATGCGCACGATGGTCCTCTGGAAGCGAAGAATTTCGTTTGTTCTCATCCTCGTCACGGCGCTGCTTGCGCTGCTGCCGGTGCTGGCGGTCTTGCAGTACCGGTGGCTTGGACAGGTAAGCCAGGCGGAGCGCGAACGGATGCAGACGAATCTGCGTCACGCAATCCAGCAGTTCCGGATGGACTTCGACCGCGAACTCGCCCGGGCATACCTGCATTTTCAGCCTGAGGGCCCAGTGCCGTACACCGCGGTGGCTTCTCGCTATGCCGCTTTGCTCGCCGAATGGAACGCAAAGTCACCGAACGCGAAGTTGATCAGCGATCTCTACTGGGTTGACACCGTGAAATGGCCCGAACTTGCACTCAAGCGGTTTGACCGCGCCACAGGTAGCGTGTCAACGGTGGAGTGGCCTGCCGAATTCGAGGCCTGGCGCGACAGACTTAAGAAACGAGACGTCTCGTCCGGGCCAGGGCTGCATTCGCTCCAGTTGTTTCTCGGAGACATCACGAAAGGCCAGTCGGCCACCAGAAACACTGAAATACTCGTTTCCGGCCCGGAACCAAGAGCCGGTCGCCCTCCAGACGAGGGGATTCCCCCAATCGTTCACCTTCTCAGGAAGCAGGACGAGAGAGTTTCGGGGTTTAGCCAGCGCATCATTGAGGATGGGCCTGCCCTCGTTGTCCCAATCGCGGGACCCCGTCGCGGGCCCGCGGCAACCGAGTCTGAGGCCACGATCAGTAGCGGTTACATTCTGGCGAAACTCGACACCGACTACTTGCGGACCGAAGTCATCCCTTCGCTCGTGCGCCGCTACTTTCAGACAGGCGAGGGGCTTGACTATCAAGTCGTAGTCGTCAGTCGACGCGATAAGCAGAAGGTGATCTATCAATCATCACGGACGGCATCGCCCACGGCATCGCCGACGGCATCGCCGACCTCATCGCCGACCGCGGCCGTGGAAATCTCCTCTTCAAGCGATGGCTCGGCCGGCCTTCTGAGCTTAAGAGCGGAAGACTTCGGCAGCTTGCTCGAAGAGCATCTCGCAATCTCGAATGGCGTTTCGAAGGACCCTTTGGCACGCTCTGGTCGAGTCACAATGCGGGTCGTCAGCAGTGGTCTGGATGGGCTGAATCCGTCAGCGAACTTCGTGGTCTCAGAGCTCGATGGTTACTGGCAGGTGTTTCTTAAGCATCGAGCTGGCTCACTCGAAGCCGCGGTTGGAAGCGTCAGACGGCGAAGCATGGCGATCAGTCTGGGAGTTCTCGGCTTTCTCGGTGCGAGTATCGTCCTCCTGCTCGTTTCGACGCGTCGCGCGCAACGTCTCGCTGAACGCCAAATGGACTTTGTTGCGGGCGTGTCCCATGAGTTGCGTACCCCTCTCGCTGTCATTCGTTCTGCTGCTGAGAATCTTGCCGATGGCTACATCGGTAGCCCCGAGCACATCAGGCGGTATGGCGCGCTGATTCGAGATGAGGGGCGACGATTGACCGATATGGTCGAGCAGGTTCTTGAGGTCGCCGGGGTGCAGTCAGGGCGACGCTTATATCAACTGCGACCTGTTGATCCACGAGCCGTTCTCGAACAGGCGATCAGTGCGAGTAACCTCTTGATCGCCGAGAGTGGTTTTGAGGTTGACCTGCAGCTTGACCCGCACCTGCCTATGATCAGTGCTGATGGTTCAGCCGTTGGTCGCGCCCTTCAGAATCTGATCAGCAATGCGATCAAGTACTGCGGTCAGAACCGGCGGCTGAGAATCCGCGCGGGCTTCGAGAAGCGCGATGGGCGTGAAGAGGTGCGGATCGAGGTCGAGGACTTTGGAATTGGCATCCCCGCCGGTGATCTACCGCATATCTTTGAGCCTTTCTTTCGTGGCCGCGAAGTCGTTGCCGCGCAGATTCACGGAAGTGGCCTTGGTCTTAGTCTGGTCAAACACACCATCGAGTCGCACGGTGGCCGGATAGCGGTTGAGAGTAGCCTCGCGAAGGGAACAATCTTTACGATGTACCTGCCGTCAAGCGGTCCAGCTGGCGCCGATTTGAGAGTCGAGGGATATGAGCAAACGCATCCTGCTCATTGAGGACGAGCCCGGCTTGGTCCTCACCCTGACCGACCGGCTGACGAGCGAGAACTATTTGGTCGCGTCGGTCCGCGATGGTGAAGCGGGACTGCAGCGGGCGAGTGAAGAGGCTTTCGACGCCATCATTCTCGATGTCATGTTGCCGCGAAAGAACGGCTTTGATGTCTGCCGCGATCTGCGACAGCTTGGGGTGCAGACTCCTGTTCTTATGCTCACCGCACGGGGACAAGTCGTTGACAAGGTCGTCGGGCTCAAGCTGGGCGCTGACGACTACCTCACCAAACC
>JANNRD010000167.1:0-5281 GCA_031401095.1 Acidobacteriota bacterium | reverse complement strand
GCTTCGAGGACTCTTATGATCACATCGTCTCCTTCTGCTGAATTGAATTACACCGGCGGCGAACAGTGGTCAAGCCAAGGTTGCTTATCGACCGTCTTGACTGACCGTGCTCGTGCGAGTCATTATCTCGCGGTTGAGCCTGATATGCGCGCCCGTAGCTCAGGTGGATAGAGCGACTGCCTCCTAATCTAACTATAACTAAGCAGTAGGTCGCGCGTTCGAGTCGTGCCGGGCGCATTAACTCAAGAATCTATAGCCCTGTTTTCCGGCGCACTTCCAACAGTGCCTGTTGTGCAGCGGCGGAGTTCGGATCGAGACTCAGAGCCTTTTGGTAGGCTCCGGCGGCCTCCTCTTTCTGCCCGTACGCTTCCAGGTATCTTCCGCGATTGACCAGCATTTTGAGGTAGACGGGGATCACCTTGACCATCACCACGTCGTCAGCGGTGAAGCGAAAGCTGCCGTCATTAATGCCGCGAGTTACCAGTTCCGGGCTGGCAGTGCTTTGGGGATTGGGGTCTGAAGCCAGGCGGAACACGAGGCCTTCAGGAACGAGCCGGTACTTGTCATTGAGTGCCTTGGCGAGTTCCCTCTCTGCGAGCCCGAGCCCGACTTCCCAGGTAACGTAGACCGGCGCTTTGCGCAGGTGCGCAGCGACAAAGGCGAGTATCATTTCACGGAAATGATCGTTGATCTGGCGAGTCAGGTTCGGGCTGCGGGCAAATATGTCCAGGTTCTGTTCCCAGCGGCGCAGGTCGACGAGGAAAGTCTCGCTTGCGATGCGCGTCTCGGCCAGCAAATCGGGATACTGAGATTCCAGATAGTCGAAATACCACGACCGTCGCAGGAGATTGACGTCCACCGCAATCACGTCGCGTCGTTGCTGCTCGATCTCGCGCAGATACAGAAGTGGAGAATATACCTGCCAGTCAGTCGTCAACAGCATTCCCTGCGGTGCAATTGGTCGTTCTATGTTGGCAATATAGTCGCTGGCCATGAAAAAGTTATGCCGGTTGGCGAAAGGGAAATTGGCCCCGAACGTGACTATGGGAACGAGCAGGGATGCGAGGGCAATTGCTGCGCTTTGCTTATGTGACCACTTGTGGGCCGCTGATACGAGCAGGAAATGGGTACCAAATCCGGCGGCCAGCGCTGCCGCCAGGAACGCAGGCAGGTAATACGCGCCTTTGTCCTCTGCGATTTCGTAGTTCAGCGAATAAGCCAGGTCGGCGATTACCACCAGTACGAGAAACCAGAAGGCAGTGCGGTCGCCGCGCCAGAGAGCTGCGAAACCGAAAGCAGAAAGAACGAATGCTAGCGGCAGCCAGGCTGGGTTGAATTCGCGCGCCGCAAGTCCGGCGAATGCCACCGCCTGATTGGCAATTTGTTCGGGCGAGAAAGAAAGGAAAACCTGATACTGGTGCCCCGAGATGTGCCACCAGATCCTCTGCAGCGTGCGCGGATCACCCCAATTCAGGATTGGCATCTGATGCGCAGCGAGCGGCAGGTAGGCATAAACGACGATGGTACCGCCAAGCGCGATAAGCGCAGCATAGAGCAGTCGCCTGCTCCTAAAGAAGCCCCAACCGGCGGTGCGATAGACAAATGCCGCCAGCGCCGGCAACATGACGCCGACGGTTACGTGATGCACTCCCAGTGCAATACCAAAGACTGACGCTGCGAGCAGTAGGAGTTGATTGTTGCCGGTGGCGCGCCAGCGAAACATCAGCAACCAGACAACGAGAATTAAGAGCGTATTAAGCGTGTAGATCTCGGCGACGGTTGCGAACGACCACAGAGTCCTTGAGAAGGCTAAGAGGAGGGCCGCCACCAGCGCGGGCACGAGCCTGAAAAAAGGATGCGTTTCCACCGATGCCAGTTCTGCCGGGCTACCCTTCGCGTTCCTTGCCAGCCTCTTGTTTGGTTTGGCAGAACTCTTTTTTACAGCTTTTAGATTCGGTAACGCTTCGCTCACTAAAAGGAAGAGGCACGACGCAGCCAGGGCGGCAAACAACGCAGAGGCGAAGTTCACGCGCTGGGCAACATTGCCGAGCGGAACCAGGGATGCAAGATGCGCGAGCATTAGGTAGAGAGGGAATCCGGGCGGATGCGCCACCCCCAGCGACCTGGCCGCGACGATTAATTCGCCGCTGTCGACAAAGGTCACCGTGGGTGCGAGCGTGATCAGGTAGACCGCGATCGTCAGAAGTAGGACGAAAACCGCTCCGGCCGAATGCGCGCGTGTCAATCCCAAAGAGATCTCCCGGCTGACAAGAAATGAAGCGACTCCCGAAGCGATTGAACTGCCGAGAGTATTAAGGGAAGGCGGCAAGTGTCAACGACTTTGAGATACCGACCAGTTGAATTTAGGCGTGAAGCTGAGGCCATGGCTGGTGCATGCGCTGCTTTGGAAGAACTCCGACCGCATTTCCTCTCCATTGAAAATGTCAGGAAGAGGTCGCGAGGGATTCTCCAAGCTGTGCGACTCGCGCGCAGCCAAGTTCGCCTGTCAACGATCTACTCCTGTGGGCTCTTGAGCCCCGGCGTCCAGGAGGCTGCGTCAAGAGTTGATCTTTCGAAACGGCCTCCTACTAGGCGATCCATCCTCGGGACGACGCTTTGCGTGCGAGAAATACCAGGCCGATGGCGATCAGCAGCACCAGCCCCTGCAGTACCAGCGCGACCGGGCCAGCCTGTTTTGCTGCACCGCTCAGCACGAACAGCCCTACATCCTGGACTACTAGCCCCACCAGCGAGGCGATCAGTAGCGGCATCGCCCAGCGCTTGCGCCAGATCAGAGCGATGCACCCTGCCGCCCCACCCCAGACCGCGATCGCTGTCGCGGCCACGGCCCACGCGGGCCGGGCGGCGTAGAGCGCCTGTTGAGCAGCACTCATTCGCGCGACATCTTCTGGCGTTAGCATGACGTCGCTCAGATAGGCGGCGCAGCCCAGCAGGTTCCATAGCAGGGCAAGAATCGCTATCGGCAAGTACCACTTTGGCGTCGCTTTCATAACTTCCTCCTCGATTTAGTTGGCCACGCGGGTGACGGCATGCGAAACAACGCCGCGTCCACCGGACAATAACCTATCTACGGCATAGCAAGCCACAAGACCGGAGGCGTTCCTGCCATCCCATCATGACTGTAACTGGCCCCGAACTGGTTGCCGGAACGCAATCCAGTCTCCATCAGGTAGCCGGACTTGAAACTCGCGCTGCTTCCAGGACTTCTATGATCACATCGTCTCCTTCTGCTGAATTTGAATTACACCGTCGGCGAACAGTGGTCAAGCCAAGGCCGCTTATCGACCGTCTTGACTGACCGTGCTCGCGCGAGTCATTATCTTGCGGTTGAGCCTGATATGCGCGCCCGTAGCTCAGGTGGATAGAGCGACTGCCTCCTAAGCAGTAGGTCGCACGTTCGAGTCGTGCCGGGCGCATTCATATTCTGAGTATTCTTCAGACGCAACTTCCACCTTCGCAGCCAAACGCCACACTGAATGTGACATTGGAAGCGGGATTCCCTGTGCGGCCATTTGTCCGGGAGCCCGCTGCTGGGGGTCAGAGAGCAACCGGCACGGCCCTGGGCGTGCCGATCACATAGGTCACCGGGAACGGCAGGCCAGGCGCGAGAAGCTCGCCAATCTGCCAGTCCAGGCCCGAATCTGCCAGCGATGCCGTCATCGCACGGAGCTCCTCGGGTCGATAAGTGCGCAGACAGGAGACGACGCCGTCCCACCAGGCGACAAGAGGAAGCAGGGGAATGAGATAGGTAAACAAGAGGCGCCACCAATGAAACGGCCGGATGACGGGCGTGATGACAAGCACCGCAAAGGGGACGATCAACATCGCGAACACAGCCTTCAATGAGCGGTGTGTTGCCTCGAAGACCGCGATCGGGACCCGGTCGGCAGCCGCCTGGCCGAGGATATGTCGCGCCTCGGCGGGACGGAAATGGTGGAGCCCTGAAAACAGGCTGCGGACGCCTGACTCCTTCGCCGACAGGTCGGTGGCCCGGAGGGGGGTATCCCGGTACGTCACGCGCGCGCCGTGCGGGAACCGCTGAAGGGCATCGGGGTTGGGAAACGCGTCCGAAAGCTCAAGCCGGAGCGACGGATGAGCCGGGAGTAGGTCAGCGAGCAATTCGGGCCAAGGTCCACCCGCGCCAGAGCAGATATCCAGGATATTCGAAGCCCCGGATCTCGCCAACAGTGCGTTGAGCGGCGCCACCGCAACGGCGTAGGGCCGCGTCCGCGCGGTGATTTCGGCGAGGTAGTCGGTCAGGCCGCGACGCAGCGCCGCTGGGAACCAGGTTTGGTCTCCGAATTCGAAGAGGTGGAGGCGGGTGAGGGTCATGCGCGGGCACCGACGAAAGTGGCCAATTCCTTGACCTCGCAAACAACCATGAGGTCACGCTCGGTCCGTGGGTCCGTCCGTCCGAAGTATCTCTCGAACACTCGCGTTCTCAGCCGTAACGTTGACCATTGAACCCGTCCTCAAAGCCGATCCCTGTCCCGGTGCGGAGCGTCCGGGCGAAGAACAGCACCAGGCGGTCACCCACGCACACCCCTTTCCCACCAGAGCGCTTCAGCGCCTCGGTCAGGAACGAAGGCTGCCGCACTCCGCCGGCGGCTCTCCCCCAATAGAAGGCGATCGCGGAAGTGGCCGGATCAGTGCCGGTCTGAATCGCCACGCTGTTGCTGACCATGCGCACACCCCGCCGGGTCCCCCTTCCGGACGGATCGATCCACGTGTCGCCAAAGAGCCAGAGTGTCCGCCCGCTACCCAAGTCCACAGACGACGCGACATCCGCGCCCAACCAGTGTAGGTCGCGGTGGAAGAGCTGATAGGCCGACGCTTCGAAGCAGGGGGGCTCTACCGGACGGACCGGCACCGTGGTGCCGGCATCCCGCGCGCGCCGCCAGACGTCCAGGACCAAGCGGTCTCCTAACCGGCCGAGTCGTGCGTCGAACCTACACATCGGCTGCCCGACGGGGCGACAGACTCGTCAGGCCAAAACGTTCGCGTTAGCCGGCCGAGGGGCGCGCAGCGACCCGAACGTCCGTGTTGAACGCGCGGTTGGGCGTCAGGTTTCCTTGAGCGGAACAAAACGTACTTGAAGCGCACAGCCGACAGCTTCAGCGTAACGCTTGAGAGTTTCGAGCGAAGGAGCGTGCTTCCCTGCGGACTCAAGCCTGGACACTCTGGCTCTTTGGCGACACGTGGATCGATCCGTCCGGAAGGGGGACCCGGCGGGGTGTGCGCATGGTCAGCAACAGCGTGG